>NZ_JAAGPH010000172.1:0-14694 GCF_017104705.1 Burkholderia sp. Se-20373
CCCGCCGCGCTGTCAATCGCGTGCGCATCGGCCAACCTCACCGACACGCTCGCCGCGTCGCTGAACGCGCTCACGCCCGCGCTCGCGCAGTTCGGCGCCGAAGGGCTCGCGCCGTTCCTGCCGCGCTGGCACGCGCTGCACGCGTACGCGGGGCGCGAAGTCGTGCTGCTCGAACAGGGCGTCGAACGCGTGCGCGGCATCGCGACGGGCATCGACGCAACCGGCCAGCTGCTGCTCGATACGCCGGACGGCGTGCAGGCGATCGCCGCCGGCGACGTGTCGCTGCGCGAAGCGCAATGAACGAGCCGCACCTGCTGATCGACGCCGGCAACAGCCGGATCAAGTGGGCGCTGGCCGATGCGCAGCGCACGCTCGTCGAGACGGGCGCGTTCGGCCACACGCGCGACGGCGGCGCCGATCCCGACTGGTCGGCCCTGCCGCGTCCGCGCGGCGCGTGGATCTCGAACGTCGCGGGCGCCGACGTGGCCGCCCGGCTCGACGCGCTGCTCGACGCACGCTGGCCGGGCCTGCCGCGCACGACGATACGCGCGCGTCAGACGCAATGCGGCGTGACGAACGGCTATACGACGCCCGATCAGCTCGGCAGCGACCGCTGGGCCGGCCTGATCGGCGCGCACGCGGCGTTTCCGGGCGAGCACCTGCTGATCGCGACGTTCGGCACCGCGACGACGCTCGAGGCGCTGCGCGCGGACGGCCGCTTCACGGGCGGGCTGATCGCACCGGGCTGGGCGCTGATGATGCGCGCGCTCGGCACGCACACCGCGCAGTTGCCGACGCTGACCACCGACATCGCGAGCGGCCTGCTCGCCGGCGCACCGGCCGAACCGTTCCAGGTCGATACGCCGCGCTCGCTGTCGGCCGGCTGCCTGTATGCGCAGGCCGGGCTGATCGAACGCGCGTGGCGCGATCTCGCGGATGCGTGGCAGGCACCCGTGCGGCTCGTGCTGGCCGGCGGCGCGGCGGACGACGTCGCGCGTGCGCTGACGCTCCCGCATACGCGGCACGATGCACTGATCCTGTCCGGGCTGGCGCTGATCGCCGCGGAAGCGGCAACCGCAACGCCGGCGCAGGCGTGACGGCAAGACACCGGCATCGCGCCGGCGCACGGCAACGCGAGCCCGTGCGTGCCTGCGTCACGATGACGGTGAAGAACGGGCGGGGCCACGCTGGCCGCGCACGTGCACGGTCAACGGCAGGAACGAGAACGAATGAAATCGCCGGCGATGCAGCCGGCCCGATTGAATGACGTGAACCACGTCAATGACGACGAGGAGTGTCGACGATGCTGCGCTGGCTGATCGCTGTTCTCTTTCTCGCCAACATGCTCGCGTTCGTGGTGGCACGCGGCGTGTTCGGGCCGCTGCCGGCGGCCGGCCCGCGCGAACCCGGCGTGCTCGCGCGACAGGTGCGGCCCGATGCGCTGCGCGTGACGCCGCTCGCACGGGCCACCGACCAGCCCGTCATCGGCGGCCCGATCGCGCCGCCGTCCGTCACGGCCGAGCCGCTCGCCGCGTCCGCGCCCTGACGGCGCCGGGCCGCGCTCAGGACTGCTGCGCGCGAACCTTCTTCAGCAACGCGGTGGTCGAGCGATCATGCTCGAACGGAATCGCCAGCGCCCGGCCACCCCAGCCACGCACCAGCGCCGATTCCGGCAACGCATCCATGTCGTAGTCGCCGCCTTTCACGAGGATGTCCGGCCGGACCGCCTCGATCAGCGACACCGGCGTCTTTTCCTCGAACGTCACGACCCAGTCGACGCTTTCCAGCGCCGCGAGCAGCGCCGCGCGGTCTTCCTGGCGATTGATCGGCCGGTCGTCGCCCTTGCCGAGCATGCGTACCGATGCGTCGCTGTTCACGCCGACGATCAGGCATGCGCCGAGCGCCTTCGCGTCGGCGAGATAGGTGACGTGGCCGCGGTGCAGGATGTCGAACACGCCGTTGGTGAACACGACGGGCGACGGCAACGACGCGCGCAGGGCGACGAGGGCATCACGGGTGATCAGCTTGCGTTCGAAGGTGGCGGACATGATGGAAGTCGGACGGAATGGGCCACGGCGCGCGCGGCGGCGGCGCCAGATAAAAAGCCCGCCGGACTGACCGGGCGGGCTTCATGCAACGGGTAGGACATCGCGCCACGCGGCCGGCGCGATTCACGCCGGCTGCGGCGCCAACCGGCCTCAGGCCGGCTGCGCGGCCGACGACGAGCCGCTTTCGGCCTGCAGGCGGCCGGTGACTTCCTTGCGGTAGCGGTTCAGTTCCTGCGCGGTCGCGAACGTGCGCTCGAACAGGATCGACAGGTTGTGCAGGATCCGCTCGACCACCTTCTTTTCCCATTCGCCGTCGAAGCGGATCTGCTCGTCGAGCCAGCGCTCGAGCCATTCCGGATCGGGCAGGCGCGACTGCACGGTGTCGCGCGGGAACAGCGCCTGGTTCACGTGCAGGTTGGTCGGGTGCAGCGGCTTTTCGGTGCGTCGCGCCGACGCCATCAGCACGCCGATCTTCGCGAACGCGGCACGTGCGACGTCGCCGCAGTTGTTCAGCGCCTTCTTCATGTAGCGCAGGTACGCGCCGCCGTGGCGTGCCTCATCGCGCGAGATCGTTTCGTAGATCTGCTTGATGACCGGCTCGGTGTGCCAGTCGGCCGCGCAACGGTACCAGTGGTTCAGGCGGATCTCGCCGCAGAAGTGCAGCATCAGCGTCTCGAGCGGCGGCGCCGGGTCGAACTGGAAGCGCACCGCGTGCAGTTCCTCTTCGGTCGGCACCATTTCCGGCTTGAAGCGGCGCAGGTATTCCATCAGCACGAGCGAATGCTTCTGCTCTTCGAAGAACCACACGCTCATGAACGCGGAAAAGTCGCTGTCGTGCTGGTTGTCGCGCAGGAACATCTCCGTCGCGGGCAGCGCCGACCATTCGGTGATCGCGTTCATCTTGATCGTCTTCGCCTGCTCGTCGGTGAGCAGCGACGCGTCGAACTTGTCCCACGGAATGTCCTTCTCCATGTCCCAGCGGACGGCTTCGAGCGATCGGTAAAGTTCCGGATAAAGCATCGTGTTCATGATGGTCCCACCCCTGTTCTGCGCAATGCGACTTCTCTAAACGTGACTGTTGCCGCGCAAGCGCGCCCGAGCGCGCCCGAGCGCGCCTTTTGCAGCCAAGACTCTAATTTTACGCGGGAAACCGGCCAGCCGGACGGTGATTCCTCGTCCGGCAGCCGGGCGGCCGCGCCGCCGCCGTTGCGGCATGCCGCAGCCACGCTCCGCGAACGGAACCGGCTGCACGCTTGCCTGAGTGGGGGCCGACGCTGGCCGGCTCGTTGGCGCGCCCGTCCCCTGCCCCAGGCGGGTTCCCCGAAAGGTCCCGTGCGGATGCCGGATCGGCGGGCTGCTCGATATGGTGTATACGGCGGCGGCCATGATATCACGCGTGCATGACGGTTCCGAGACGCCTGCCCGGTCGTGCGCCGCCCCTCGCGGTGCGGCGATCGGTCGCGGCCGACCGTCGCGAAAACGCAACCTTACATTGCCCTGCCAGCATCAGACCCGTATTTCTCCGGTCGCGAGGCCATCTTCCGGCGGCATGCCGGCGGCCGGCGCACTGCCGCCGTCCGCGCGCGCGATCCAGCCGGACAGCGTGTCGCGCTGCGCGCGCCCGTCGCGGTAGCCGAGCTCGATCAGTTCGCGCGTGAACGCCTCCTCGAACAGCAGGTAGCTCGCGAACGACGCGCCGGCCGGCTGGCTGCCGCCGATCGCGCCGAGCAGCCCGCGCATCGTCGCCGGCATCTGCTTCAGGTGCTTCGCGGCGATCAGCTCGATGCGCTCGGACGGCGCGATCGCGAGCACGTCGACGTGCCGCCAGCCGCTGTCCACCTCGACCTGGTGCGGCAGGTGCTCGATCATCCGGTTGATGTGCTCGATGCGCTCGATGTCCGAGCCGATCGAGTCGAGGAACACGCTCGCGAGCACCTGCTGGCCGATCTGCGCGAGCGTCGGGTAGCCGCGCACCAGCCCGTGGCCGTTCGCGGCCGGAATCTCGGGCCGCGGGTCGGCCGCGCCGATGACGACGATCCGGTCCGCGCCGAAGTGGATCGCCGGCGACAGCGGCGCGATCTGCCGGATCGAGCCGTCGCCGAAGTATTCGATCTGCCCGTCGAGCACGAGCGGCACGGCCGGGAACACGAATGGAATCGCCGACGACGCGAGCAGGTGCGACGCCGACAGGTCGACCAGCCGCGCGGTGCGCTGCGCGCGCCGCCACGCCTGGATCGGCTGGGCGGCCTGGTAGAACGTGAGGTGCCGCCCGCTCGAATAGCTGAGCGCCGTCACCGCGAGCGCATGCAGCAGGCGCGCCTCGAGCATCTGCTCGATCCGGTGGAAACTCAGCTCGCGCTGCAGCAGGTGCGCGAGCGGCGCGTTGTCGAGCAACCCGCGCGGCGAACGGCGGGCCGCCCAGCCGAAGGTCATCGTCGCCAGCCAGCGTGCGCCGGCGCCCGCGATGCCGAGCCAGTCGGTGCGATATACGTAGTCGGCGCGCAACGGCTCCCAGAATTCGAGCAGGCGCCGCACGCCGTGGGAAAAGTCGTCCGCGTGGCTCGCGATCGACGTCGCGTTGATCGCGCCGGCCGACGAGCCGCACACGACCGCGAACGGCAGCGTGTGCCGCAGCGGATCGGCTTCGCGCGCGATCTCGGCCAGCGCCTTCAGCACGCCGACCTGATAGGCGGCACGTGCGCCGCCTCCCATCAGCACGAGCGCGAGCCGCATGGTCGACCTGCTACCTGCGCCGCGTCACGTCGAACGCTGCGCCGGACGGGTGTCGGCCGACGATGCGGCGGCCGCGTGCGGCGGCGCATCGCCCGGCGCGGCGGGCTGCATGCCCGGCTGCGCCATCGCGAGGCTGGCGAGCTGGTTGAACTGCGACTGCAGCAGGTTCCACCAGCCAGACGGGTCAAAGGCCTGCTGCGCGGCGTCGCCCGCCGCCGCATCCGACGCGTCGGCTTCCGGTGCCGGCGATGCGTCGCCCGATGCCGCCGACGCGTGTTTCGCCGCATGCGCGGCCGCGACGGCCGCTTCCTCGGCCGCCGACATCGAGCTCTGCGCGAACGCGCCGAACGCACGCAGCGTCGCGAGCGTCGCGCGCTGCACCTCGAGCGCCTGGATCGCGGACTGCAGCATCCCGAGGTTGAGCTTCAGCCACTGCTCGACCGCGCGCAGATCGGTGATCCGCTTGTCGAGTTCCTCGACGCTCGTGAGCGGCGCCATCATGTCGGACATGCTCGACAGCGACGGCGGCAGCCCTTGCGTGGCGCCCGGGAACGACGTCATCCCGCCGAACGGCGACATCCGCATCATGTCCCACATCCGGTCCATCATGTCGGCGGGCTTGAAGCCGGCAAAGCCGGCGAAAGGGTTGGAGCCGGAGGCATCGGTCGTCATACGGGCATCCTGGTTGACTGGGTGAGAGCGAGGCGGCCGCCGTGCGTCGCGCGAGCCGCGCCTGGGTCGATCATAGCGCCGGCGCGTGTCAGAACGGCGCGTCGCCGGGAAACTCGGGCGGGCGCCGCTCGCGCAGCGAGCGAATGCCTTCCTGCACGTCGGGCCCCGAAAAACCCATGAATTCGAGCGCCAGCGACGTATCGAAGGTCGGCCCGGCCGTGCGCAGCCAGTTGTTCAATGCGTACTTGGTCCAGCGGATCGCCGACTGCGAACCGTGCGCGAGCCGCTCGGCCACTTCGTAGGCCTTCGGCAGCAGGTCGGCCGGCTCGACCGCGAGCGAGACCAGCCCGATCCGCTCGGCCTCCTCGCCGCTCACCGGCTCGCACAGCATCAGGTAGTACTTCGCCTTCGCCATCCCGCACAGCAGCGGCCACACGATCGCCGCATGGTCGCCGGCCGCGACGCCGAGCCGCGTGTGGCCGTCGATGATGCGCGCGTCCTTCGCGGCGATCGAGATGTCGGCGAGCAGCCCGGCGACGAGCCCCGCGCCGACGGCCGGGCCATGCATCGCCGAGACGATCGGCTTGCCGCAGTTGATTACGTTGTAGACGAGGTCGCGCGCCTCGCGCCACACGCGGGCGCGCACGTCGAAGTCGTTCGCCATGTCCTCGACGAGCGCGAGATCGCCGCCCGCCGAGAAGCCCTTGCCTTCGCCGCGGATCACCGCGACGCGCGTGTCGGGATCGCGGTCGACGTCGCGCCAGATGTCGGCGAGCTCGCGATGCATGCGCGCGTTCGCGGTCGCGAGGCCGCTGCGGTTCGCGCCCTCGCCGCTCATCACGATGTCGAGCACGCCATGGTCGCGGCGCGTCACCTTCAGTGCTTCGTAACCGCCGTACGCGGCGAGATCGGCCATGCGCTGCTCCTTGCTCGAGGCTCTCGCGCCCCTGAATCGAGTGTAGCCAAGCCCGCGCGGGCAAACATCAGGCGAAACCCGGCGCGCGGGCCGGGCCCGGGTTTCGCGAAAGCGGAGCGCTACGTGCTCCGCGTGACTTACGCCGCGCCGTCGGGCGGCGCGACCGACTGCTCGATCGCGCCGAAGATCGACTTGCCGGCCGCGTCGAACATCTCGATGCGCACGGTGTCGCCGTAGCGCATGAATTCCGTCTGCGGCGCGCCGTGCTCGATCGTCTCGAGGCAGCGCTTCTCGGCGATGCAGCAGTAGCCGCGCTTCGCGTCCTTGTTCGACACCGTGCCCGAGCCGACGATCGAGCCGGCGCGCAGGTTGCGCGTCTTCGCCGCGTGCGCAATCAGCTGGCCGAAGTGGAACACCATGTCGGTGCCGGCATCGGGCTGGCCGACCTTCTTGCCATTCCAGTGGACGATCATCGGACGATGCACGCGGCCTTCGCGCCATTCGTCGCCGAGCTCGTCGGGCGTCACGGCGACCGGCGCGAACGCGGTGGCCGGCTTGCTCTGGAAGAAGCCGAAGCCCTTCGCGAGCTCGGCCGGGATCAGGTTGCGCAGCGACACGTCGTTCACCAGCGTGACGAGCCGCACGGCCTTCAGCGCTTCGTCGGGCGTCGCGCTCATCCGCACGTCGCCGGTGATCACCGCGACTTCCGCTTCGAAATCGATGCCCCATTCCTCGGACGGGCACACGACGTCGTCGCGGGCCCCGAGAAAATCGTCGCTGCCGCCCTGGTACATCAGCGGATCGGTCCAGAATTCGGGCGGCATCTCCGCGCCGCGCGCGCGGCGCACGAGCTCGACGTGGTTCACGTACGCGGAGCCGTCGGCCCACTGGAACGCGCGCGGCAGCGGCGCCATGCAGTTGGCCGGATCGAACGCGAACGCGTTGCGCGCGCGGCCGTGGTTCAGTGCGTCGTACAGGTCGCGCAGCTGCGGCGCGTAGAACGCCCAGTCGTCGAGGACGCGCTGCAGCGTCGGCGCGATCGCGTCGGCGATCGCCGCGGTGTGCAGGTCGCGCGACACGACGATCAGTTGGCCGTCGCGCGTGCCGTCCTTCAGCGAAGCAAGTTTCATAAGGGGACTCTGGCGTTGTAGTGACGATGGAGGGAATCTATTTTACGATGGTGAATCCCTGCGGCGCGCGGCGATCGTGCGTGCCGTTTTCGCCCCGATTCTTCGGCCCGGTTTTTCAGTCCGGTTTTTCAGCCCGCTTCCTGCCGCCTTTTCGCGCCCCTGCCGCCCATGCCCGCCAGCCCGCTTCCCGACGACGATCTCGCCGACTCCGACACCGACGACGCCGCTTCCGGCGAGCACGGCGAGAAGGTCCGTTCCGGCATCCAGTCGATCGAGGTCGGCTTCCGCCTGCTCGACGTGCTGACGAGCGAGCCGCGCGCGATGATGCTGCGCGACCTCGCGCAGCGCGCGGGCATGAGTCCTGCGAAGGCGCACCGTTACCTGGTCAGCTTCTCGCGGCTCGGCGTGGTGTCGCAGGATCCCGTCTCCGGCCGGTACGAACTCGGCGGCTTCGCGCTGCAGATGGGCCTCGCGCGGCTCGCGCGCGTCGACGGCGTGAAGCTCGCGCGGATCGCGCTGACCGAATTCCGCGACCGGCTCGACCAGACGGTCGGCATCGCCGTGTGGGGCAACCAGGGGCCGACGATCGTGCACTGGATGGAATCGAGCCACCCGGCGAAGGCGTCGCTGAAGCTCGGCGACGTGATGCCGCTGCTCGGCTCCGCGACCGGGCTGCTGTTCGCCGCGTACCTGCCGCGCAGCAAGACCGCCGCGATGCTCGAGCGCGAACTCGCCGATACGCGCCGCTCGCCGCACCACGGCGGCCCGCGCACGCTCGACGAGGTCGACGCGGTGCTCGCCGACGTGCGCCGGCACGAGGCCGCGCGCGTCGAGGGAATGCTGCTGCCGACGATCCACGCGTTCTGCATGCCCGTGTTCGATGCGGTCGGCGAACTCGCGCTCGCGATCGTCGCGCTCGGCCAGGAAGGCTCGTTCGACATTGCATGGGGCGGCGAGATCGACACCGCGCTGCGCGCCTGCGCGCAGAAACTGTCTTACGAACTCGGCTATAGTCCCGACGCGCGCGACGCCTGACGCATCCGGTAATCGCCCCCCGGCACCTGCCCGTCACGCAGCGCGAACGTGCGGCGCATTCGACAGTCCGATTCCTGTGGCGCGCGTTGCACGCCCGAGCTCACGCGAACGCCCCGATCCTGTCCCGATGCCCATGCAGCCTGCCGACACCCGCCCGAGTCACGCCTTGCCCCGCCACTGGCTGCGCGTGGGCATTGCGCTCGTCATCGTGCTGGTGCTGCATGCGCTCGCCGCGTTCTGGCTGATGCGCAACCGCGATTCGTTCACGCCGCCGCCACCCGCCGAAGTCCCCGTGCAGATCGAGCTGCTGAAACCGCAACCGATCGAGCGCCAGCCCGCGCCGCCCGAGCCGAAGCCGGTCGAGCAGCCGGCCGCACCCGCGCCGGCGGCCCCGAAGGCCGCCGCACCGAAACCCGCGCCTGAGCCGGTCCTCACGTCGACGCAAACAGCCGAGCACGGCGAGCCGCCGGCCGCCGCATCCGCAGCGAGTGGCGTGCCTGCCGCATCAGGCACGCATGCCGCGTCGGCTGCCGGCGCCGCCAGCACCGCGACTCCGGGCCCCGCGACGAACGGCGTGAAGTTCAACGCGCCGCCGTCCGGCGACCTGCAGTACGACACGTTCTACAACGGCATGCAGAACATGATCGGCACGATCCACTGGCGCACCGACGGGCACACCTACGACCTGTCGGTGTCGATGCCCGTGCCGTTCGTCGGCCCGTTCACCTACCGCAGCGAAGGCCGCGTCGACGCGTTCGGCGTCGCGCCCGACCGCTACGTCGAGAAGCGCGGCAAGCGGCCGGAAGACATCGCGATCTTCAACCGCGAGATCCGGCAGGTCGTGTTCACGCGCACGCCGAACAACGCGCCGCTGCCCGACGGCGTGCAGGACCGCTTCAGCATGCTGATGCAGCTGTCGGGGCTCGTGCGCGGCAATCCGTCCGCGTACAAGCCGGGCGTCACGCAGCAGTTCTTCGTGATCGACAACAACAGCGGCGAAACCTGGCCGATCACCGTGATCGGCGACGAGCAGGTGCAGACGCAGGCCGGCATCATCGGTGCGCGGCACTTCATGCGCCTGCCGCGGCGCGACGGCGACACGCGCCGCATCGACATGTGGCTCGCACCGTCGCTCGGCTGGCTGCCCGCACGGCTCGTGCAGACCGAACCGAACGGCGCGCAGATCGAGCTGCTGTGGCATGGCCGGCTCGCGGCGCCCAGCGCGCCGTCCGACGAAGCACCCGCGGGCGGCGCAACGCCCGCGCCCGCCGGTACGCCGACGCCCGACGCATCGACCGCTCCCGCTGCGGAACCGCCGCAACCCGCGCCGCCGGCTATCGCGCAACCGCCGGCACAACCGGCTGCGCCGCCCGCGCCCTCGCCTGTCACATCGCCTGTCACACAGTGAACTCGCGCGCACATGCACGCGATTCGGCAATTTCGACCGATTACAGATTTCCGTGAAATGGCCGATGACACTCTTTAACAACTATTTCAGTCCACCGGCAGACAATGGGAAACGTTTCATAGACATCGGCTTCTAACCGATACACCCCATGCAGACGGGAACGGGGTGTGCAGCGCAAGCCCCTTGAAACCGGCAAGGCTCGCCCCACCTAGGGGACAACAAGGCCAGATGCCACTGCGAAGAGGAGTGCCGCCATGCAAATGATCTACAACAGCCCCAACTACTGCGTCGTCGAATTCGCGCCGCAGGCCGGCCACCACCTGATGAATGCCGGCGGATATGAAATCGTCGACAAGAACGCGCAGCGCGAAATCTTCATCGACGGCGAACTTGCCGAACGATTCCGCGCGCACGTGAAGCAGTTGATCGAGGATGAACCGTCGCTCGATGAAGTCGACGAATTCCTCGGACAATTCGACAGCCTGATGATGATGCCCGTCGTGCTGCACTGACGACCCGCGGCCCGGCGCCTCGTGCGGCCGGGCCATTCGCCGCGCATCGACGCGGCGCCGCGAGCACTCCGATCCTGCCCCCGCCCGGTTCGCCGGCGGGGGTTTTCATTTGGCGGCCCGGCCGGCGCGGCGCAAGCCCGGGCGGCGCCCATGCGCACCGGCTACAATGACGGCTTTCCCGTCTTCGCCGGTCTTTCGCCCATGTCTGCGACTCCTCTCGCCGCTTCCGTCCCGCTCGACGCGTCCTACACGCGCGGCGCCGCTCTGCCTGCGCTGCTCAAATCGCGCATCCTGATCCTCGACGGCGCGATGGGCACGATGATCCAGCGCTACAAGCTCGACGAAGCCGCCTATCGCGGCGAGCGCTTCAAGGATTTCCCGCGCGACATCAAGGGCAACAACGAGCTGCTGTCGATCACGCAGCCGCAGATCATCCGCGAGATCCACGACCAGTACTTCGCGGCCGGCGCGGACATCGTCGAGACCAACACGTTCGGCGCGACGACCGTCGCGCAGTCCGACTACGAAATGGAAGATCTCGTCGTCGAGATGAACATCGAATCGGCAAAGCTCGCGCGCGAAGCGGCCGAGCGATACGCGACGCCGGACAAGCCGCGCTTCGTCGCGGGCGCGATCGGGCCGACGCCGAAGACGGCCAGCATCTCGCCGGACGTCAACGACCCGGGCGCACGCAACGTCACGTTCGACGAACTGCGCGCGTCGTACTACCAGCAGGCGAAGGCGCTGCTCGACGGCGGCGTCGACCTGTTCCTCGTCGAGACGATCTTCGACACGCTGAACGCGAAGGCCGCGCTGTTCGCGCTCGACGAGCTGTTCGAGGACACCGGCGAGCGCCTGCCGATCATGATCTCGGGCACCGTCACCGATGCATCGGGCCGGATCCTGTCGGGCCAGACGGTCGAGGCGTTCTGGAATTCGCTGCGCCATGCGAAGCCGCTCACGTTCGGCCTGAACTGCGCGCTCGGCGCGGCGCTGATGCGCCCGTACATCGCCGAGCTCGCGAAGCTGTGCGACACGTATGTGTCGTGCTATCCGAACGCGGGCCTGCCGAATCCGATGGCCGAGACGGGCTTCGACGAAACGCCGGACGTCACGTCGGGCCTCCTGAAGGAATTCGCGCAAGCCGGGCTCGTGAACCTCGCGGGCGGCTGCTGCGGCACGACGCCCGAACACATCGCCGAGATCGCGAAGGCGCTCGCCGACGTGAAGCCGCGCCGCTGGCCGAACCAGTACAGCGACAACGCCTGACCCGACCGCCCCCCGTCCTTCATCACCAGAATTCGCACCGCCATGACCGATCACATGATGCGCCTCGCCGGCCTCGAGCCGTTCAACGTCACGTCCGGGACACTCTTCATCAACGTCGGTGAACGCACCAACGTCACCGGCTCGAAGGCGTTCGCACGGATGATCCTCAACGGCCAGTTCGACGAGGCGCTCGCGGTCGCGCGCCAGCAGGTCGAGAACGGCGCGCAGGTGATCGACATCAACATGGACGAGGCGATGCTCGATTCGAAGGCGGCGATGGTGCGCTTCCTGAACCTGATCGCATCCGAGCCGGACATCGCGCGCGTGCCGATCATGATCGACTCGTCGAAGTGGGACGTGATCGAGGCGGGCCTGAAGTGCGTGCAGGGCAAGGCGATCGTGAACTCGATCTCGCTGAAAGAAGGCGAGGAAGCGTTCCGCCACCACGCGAACCTGATCCGCCGCTACGGCGCGGCCGCCGTCGTAATGGCCTTCGACGAAACCGGCCAGGCCGATACCTACGAACGCAAGACCGAGATCTGCAAGCGCTCGTACGACTTCCTCGTGAACGAAGTCGGCTTCCCGCCGGAAGACATCATCTTCGACCCGAACATCTTCGCGGTCGCGACCGGCATCGAGGAGCACAACAACTACGCGGTCGACTTCATCGAGGCGACCCGCTGGATCAAGCAGAACCTGCCGTACGCAAAGGTGAGCGGCGGCGTGTCGAACGTGTCGTTCTCGTTCCGCGGCAACGACCCGGTGCGCGAGGCGATCCACACCGTGTTCCTGTACCACGCGATCCAGGCGGGGATGGACATGGGCATCGTCAACGCGGGCCAGCTCGGCGTGTACGCCGACCTCGACCCGGAGCTGCGCGAGCGCGTCGAGGACGTGATCCTGAACCGCCGCGACGATTCGACCGACCGCCTGCTCGAGATCGCCGACAAGTTCAAGGCCGGGGGCGCGAAGAAGGAAGAGAACCTCGAGTGGCGCAACCAGCCGGTCGAGAAGCGGCTCTCGCATGCGCTGGTGCACGGCATCACGAACTTCATCGTCGAGGATACCGAAGAAGTGCGCGCGAAGATCGCCGCGGCCGGCGGCCGCCCGATCAACGTGATCGAAGGGCCGCTGATGGACGGGATGAACATCGTCGGCGACCTGTTCGGCCAGGGCAAGATGTTCCTGCCGCAGGTCGTGAAATCGGCGCGCGTGATGAAGCAGGCGGTCGCGCACCTGATCCCGTTCATCGAGGAAGAAAAGCGCCTGCTCGCGGAAGCGGGCGGCGACGTGCGCGCGAAGGGCAAGATCGTCATCGCGACGGTGAAGGGCGACGTGCACGACATCGGCAAGAACATCGTGTCGGTCGTGCTCCAGTGCAACAACTTCGAAGTCGTCAACATGGGCGTGATGGTCCCGTGCAACGAGATCCTCGCGAAGGCGAAGGTCGAGGGCGCGGACATCATCGGGCTGTCGGGCCTCATCACGCCGAGCCTCGAGGAAATGGCGTACGTCGCGTCCGAAATGCAGCGCGACGACTACTTCCGCGTGAAGAAGATCCCGCTGCTGATCGGCGGCGCGACGACCTCGCGCGTGCACACGGCCGTGAAGATCGCGCCGCACTACGAAGGCCCGGTGGTGTACGTGCCGGACGCGTCGCGCTCGGTGTCGGTCGCCTCCAGCCTGCTGTCCGACGAAGGCGCGACGAAGTACCTCGACGAGCTGAAGTCCGACTACGAACGCATCCGCGACCAGCACGCGAACCGCAAGGCGCAGCCGATGGTCACGCTCGCCGAAGCGCGCGCGAACAAGACCAAGGTCGACTGGGCGGGCTACCAGCCGGTGAAGCCGAAGTTCATCGGCCGCCGCGTGTTCAAGAACTACGACCTGAACGAGCTCGCGCAGTACATCGACTGGGGCCCGTTCTTCCAGACCTGGGATCTCGCGGGCCCGTACCCGGCGATCCTGAACGACGAGATCGTCGGCGAATCGGCGCGGCGCGTGTTCTCCGACGCGAAATCGATGCTCGCGCGCCTGATCCAGGGCCGCTGGCTGACCGCGAGCGGCGTGATCTCGCTGCTGCCGGCGAACACCGTCAACGACGACGACATCGAGATCTACAGCGACGAGTCGCGCTCGGAAGTGCTGCTGACGTGGCGCAACCTGCGCCAGCAGAGCGTGCGCCCGGTGGTCGACGGCGTGATGCGGCCGAACCGCTCGCTCGCCGACTTCATCGCGCCGAAGGAATCGGGCGTGGCCGACTACATCGGGATGTTCGCGGTGACGGCCGGCCTCGGCGTCGACGCGAAGGAGAAGCAGTTCGAAGCCGATCACGACGACTACAGCGCGATCATGCTGAAGGCGCTCGCCGACCGCTTCGCGGAAGCCTTCGCGGAAGCGATGCACGCGCGCGTGCGGCGCGAGCTGTGGGGCTATGCGAGCGGCGAGACGCTCGACAACGATGCGCTGATCGCGGAAAAGTACGCGGGCATCCGCCCGGCACCGGGCTACCCGGCCTGCCCCGACCACCTCGTGAAGCGCGACATGTTCGACGTGCTGCGCGCGGACGAGATCTGCATGAGCGTGACCGACTCGCTGGCGATGCTGCCGGCCGCGAGCGTGTCGGGCTTCTATCTCGCCCATCCGGACAGCACGTATTTCTCGGTCGGCAAGATCGGCCAGGATCAACTCGAGGACTACGCGCAGCGCATGGCGCTGTCGCTCGACGACGCGCGCCGCGCGCTCGCGCCGCAGCTGTAATCGGCCCGTCGACGGGCGCGCCGCTGCCCGCTATCGTCAGACAAAATAAAAAGCCCGCTCGGAAGCGGGCTTTTTTCTGCCTTTTGACCCGTCCTGAAATAGGTTGACACTTTTTCGCTGAAACGAAGAGGTGCCAAGTGGAGCAAGAGATCAAGCGGACGCAGCGGGACTACAGCCTGGCTTTTAAGCTATCGGTGGTCGAGCAGGTCGA
>NZ_JAAGPH010000173.1:0-14485 GCF_017104705.1 Burkholderia sp. Se-20373
GCGACGATTTCGTCGGCGCATGCGCGAATTTCTGCGGCGGCCAGCTTGCCGCCACGATCGTTCATCTGCAGTACGGTCTGACCGAGCGCCATCGCCTGCTTGTACGCCTCCCGGGTCGGGATCTGCGCCGGATACAGCGCCGTGTAAAGCGCAAAGCGCGCCGCATAGGTGTTCGCGCGCCCGGCATCGGGCCGTGCGCGCTCGACGAGCGCGACCCAGCCGCCTTGTGCATCGTCGTGTGATACGAGCCCTGCCCCGACGCCCGCGAGCAAGGCCGCCCCCATCGCGGCTTCGACGTCCTGCTCGATCGTCCACACCGGGAAGCCCGTCACGTCCGCGATGATCTGCATCCATAACGCCGAATGCGCGGCCCCGCCCACGACGATCAGCCTGTCATCCAAAGCCACCGCGCCGCGGCGCCCGGCCTCGATGTTGTGCCGCAACGCGAACGCGACGCCTTCGAGCACCGCGCGATACAGGTGCGCGCGCGTATGCGCGAGACTCAGCCCGACGAACGCGCCGCTCGCCTTCGCGTCCCATACGGGGCTGCGCTCGCCCATCAGGTACGGCAGGAACAGCACGCCGTCGGCGCCCGGCGGCACGCCTTCGGCCGCTTCCTCGAGCAACACGTGCGGATCGCCGTGCGGCAGCAGGCGTGCCGCATCGATTTCCGCGTGGCAGAACTGGTCGCGAAACCACGCGACCGACGCGCCGGCCGTGATCGCGCCGCCGAACACGTACAGGTCGCGCTGCCCGTTGAACACGTGCGGCATGCTGACGAGCCCGTGACGCGCATCGACGTGCCGGCTCACGTAACCCCAGCACATGCTGGTGCCGATCATCGCGACATGCTGCCCCGCGCGCGTCGCGCCGGCCGCGAAGGTCGCGACGGCCGCATCGACGCCGCCCGCGACGACAGGCGTGCCGGCCGGCAGCCCGAGCTGCTCCGTCCATTGCGACAGCAGCCCGCCGACGATGTCCGTCGATTCGACGAGCCGCTCGGGCATCATCGTCGCCGGAATGCCGAGCATGTCGAGCGCGTCGTCGGACCACTCGCGGCGCGCGACGTCGTACACGCCGCCGATATTGCCGGCCGAACTGTGATCGACCGCGACCTCGCCGGTCAGCAGGTAGATCACGTACGCGTTCGGCGGCAGGAAATAGCGCACGTGCGCCCATACGTCCGGCCGCTGGTCGCGCAGCCACAGCATCTTCGTGAAGCCGTAATAGCTGTCGACGCCGTTGCCCGTGATCACGCGCAGCCGCTCGACGTTCACGTTCGCGTTGATCCAGTCGACTTCCGCGGTCGCGCGCCGGTCCATCCAGATCAGGCACGGATGGAGCGGCCGCATGTCGATGTCGACCGGAATGCCCGAGCCGCCGTACAGGCTGCCCACGCACACCGCCCGGATCGCATCGGCCGGCACGCCCTGCGCGCGCGCATCGCTCACGCAGCCCGCGATGCACGCGAGCACCGCGTCGAACCACACCTGCGGCCATTGCTCGGCCCACAGCGGGCGCGGCGTATCGGGCTGGTAGCCGGCCGAGCGCCGCGCGACGATCGTGCCGTGCCGGTCGACGAGCAGCGCCTTGGTGCTCTGCGTGCCGATATCGACGCCTATGACGTATTCCATGATGTCTCCGGTGAGGCGCACGCCGGCCGTCAGCGGGCCGGCTTCAGCAGCACCTTGATCGATTCGGGCGATTTCGCGACGCGGATCGCGTCGTCCCAGTCCTCGAGCGCGAAGTCGTGCGTGACGATGCCTTTCGACGTGACGAGCCCGCGCGCGAGCAGGTCGATCGCGATCGGGTAGCAGTAGGGCCCCAGGTGCGCGCCGCGTACGTCGAGCTCCTTGCGATCGCCGATGATCGACCAGTCGACGGTCGCATCCTCGCCGAACACGCTGAATTCGACGAAGCGGCCGAGCTTGCGGATCAGGTCGAGCCCCTGGCTCACGCCGACCGGCGCGCCGGTCGTCTCGATGTAGACGTCACATCCGTAGCCGTCGGTGAGCGACCGGACGATCTCGCGCGCGTCGTCGCGCGTCGGGTTGATCGTCACGTCCGCGCCGTACTCGCGCGCGAGTTCCAGCCGCTCGTCGATCAGGTCGATCACGACGAGCTTCTTCGGCGTCTTAAGATGCGCGACCTGCGTCATCATCAGCCCGAGCGGGCCCGCGCCCGCGATCACGACCACATCGTCGAGCTGGACATCGCCACGGTTCACCGTATGGATCGCGCACGACAGCGGCTCGATGATCGCCGCATCCTCGAGCGACACGCCGAGCGGGATCTTGTGGACGATCGCGGTCGGCGGAATGCGCATGTATTCGGCCATCCCGCCGTCGGCCACCTCGCGCTGGAAGCCGAAGATGTTGTGCACCTCGCACATCCAGTACTGGCCCGACTTGCAATAGCGGCACTTGCCGCACGGCACGATCTGCTCGGCGATCACGCGGTCGCCCACCGCCACGCCGAAATGCTCGGCCGCGCCGTCGCCGAGCGCGTCGACATGGCCGAAGAATTCGTGGCCGGGAATCACGGGCGCCTTCACCCACGGGCTCGGGCCGCCCCAGAACATCTTCGCGCCCGTATAGCACTTGCAATCGCTCGCACAGATCCCGCATGCGGCGATGCGGATCACGAGCTCGTTCGCGCCGGGGCGCGGCTTCGCGACCTGTTCGACGCGATAGTCCTCGGGGCCGTGGCAGACGACCGCGGTCATCCGCGGCAGGGCTTCGGGTGTCGTCATGGATAGTCTCTTTCGTTGATGATCTGGATGACTGATGAATCAATCGTTACCGCGACCGTTCGCGGCTGATGTAGATCGCGAGCAGGATGATTCCGCCCTTGATCACGTTCTGCACATACGGGTTCACGCCGATCATGTTCAGCCCGTTGTTGAGCACGCCGAGCAGCAGCGCACCGACCAGCGTGCCGAGGATCGCGCCGCGCCCGCCGGAGATCGACGTGCCGCCCATCACGACGGCCGCGATCGCGTCGAGCTCGAAGCCGACGCCCGCGTTCGGCTGACCGCTCATCAGGCGCCCGGTCAGCACGATCGCCGCGAGCGCCGACGTGAGCCCGGCCAGCGTGTAGACGATCAGCTTCACGCGCGCGACCCGCACGCCGGTGAGCCGCGTCGCCTGCTCGTTGCCGCCGATCGCATACACGTAGCGGCCGAACGGCATCCGGTCGAGCAGCAGCCACGCGATCGCATAAACCACCAGCATGATCAGCACCGGCGCCTGGATGCCGAGCACCTTGCCGCTGCCGAAGAACGCGACCCAGTCGGGCAAGCCGTCGATCGGATAGCCGCCCGTGTAGATCAGTGCGAGGCCGCGCGCGATGCCCATCGTCGCGAGCGTGACGATGATCGGCGGCATCCCCGCGAACGCGACGAACACGCCGTTCAGGAAGCCGAAGCCGAGGCCGACCGCGATGCCGATCGCGAGCGCCGCAACCGCGTTCACGCCCGCGACCATCAGCCCGGCCGCGAGCGTGCCCGACAGCGCCATCACCGAACCGACCGACAGGTCGATCCCGCCGGTCAGGATCACGCAGGTCATGCCGACCGCGATGATCGCGTTGATCGACACCTGGCGCAGCACGTTCTCCAGGTTCGCGGCGGACAGGAAGCTCGGGCTCGCGATCATCATCGCGATGCACACGACGATCAGGCCGACGAGCGGGTAGAACAGCGTCGAGCGGCGCAGCTGCGCCCACCTCGCGCGTGGCGGCGGTGCGTCGCTGCTTCCGGCGGTGGCCGCGAGCGTCGTGGAAGGCGTGGAAGAAGAATCAGGCAGGTTCATGGGTCGCTCCTCGCGTGCCGGCCGTGGCATAGGTCATGACCGTGTCGGGATCGATCTCGTCGCCGTCGAGCGTCGCCTCGATGCGGCCCTGCCGGAACACGGCGACGCGATCGCACATGCCGACGATTTCCGGCAGCTCGGACGAGATCATGATGATGGCGTAGCCGCGCGCGGTGAGTTCGCGCATCAGCCCGTAGATTTCGGCTTTCGCGCCGACGTCGATGCCGCGCGTCGGCTCGTCGAAGATCAGCACCGACGTGTGATGGTTCAGCCAGCGCGCGATCACGACCTTCTGCTGATTGCCGCCGGACAACGTCGCGACCTCGGTGTGGATCGACGGCGCTTTCACGCCGACGCGCCGCATCACGTCGTGCGTGGTGCGCGCCTCGTCGCGACGGTCGATCAGCCAGCGCATCGACCGGTACTTGCCGAGGTTGTTCAGCGAGATGTTGTCGCGGATCGAGAACGACGTGACGAGCCCTTCCGTCTTGCGGCTCTCCGGCAGGATGCCGATGCCCGCGCACAGCGCGTCGGCCGGATCGGCGAGCTTCGCGGCCGCACCGCGCACGCGCACGTCCTTGCGATGCGCACGCGTCGCGCCGATCACCGCGAGCGCGGTTTCCGTGCGGCCCGAGCCGACCAGCCCCGCGAAGCCGAGGATCTCGCCGGCATGCAGCGTGAAGCGGTTCACCGGGCCGCCGCGTTCGATCTGCAGTTCGTTGACCTCCAGCACCCGCGGCGCATCGGCCGCGCGTGCCGGCTTCGGCGGAAAGCTGCTTTCGATCCGGCGGCCGACCATCATCCGCACGAGCTGTTCGACGTCCGTGCGCGCGACGTCGGTCGTCGCCACGTACTGGCCGTCGCGCAGCACCGTGATGCGATCGCACACCGCGAAAATCTCGTCGAGGTGATGCGAGATGAAGATCATCGCGACGCCCTGCCGCTTCAGCTCGCGCATGATCGCGAACAGGTGCTCGGCCTCGGCCGGCGTGAGCGTGGCGGTCGGTTCGTCGAGGATCAGGATGCGCGCGTCGAGCGACAGCGCCTTGCCGATCTCGACGAACTGCTGCTGCGCGACCGACAGCGCACGGATCGGCGCATCGAGATCGATCGCCACGCCGAGCCGCGCGAAGATCGCGGCCGCCGCGTGACGCATCCGCTTGCGGTCGCGCGCGCCCCAGCGGTTGCGCAACTCGCGGCCGAGGAACAGGTTGTCGACGGCGTCGAGGTGCGGAATCAGGCTGAATTCCTGGAACACGATGCCGACGCCGGCCGCGACCGCATCGTGATAGTCCGCGAAATGGCGGACGGTGCCGTCGATCTCGATCGTGCCGGCATCCGGCTGATGAATGCCGCACAGGATCTTCATCAGCGTCGACTTGCCCGCGCCGTTCTCGCCGAGCAGCGCGTGGATCTCGCCGCGCGCAATCTCCAGATCAATGTCGGCCAGCGCCTTCACGCCCGGAAAGCTTTTCGTGATGTGGCTGAGCCTGAGTATCGTGTCCATCGGCTTCTCCGTGCGAAGAGCGCCGGCCGTGCCGCCGCCCTTCGCGTCGCATCGCACGTCGTTCACCAGCTGAAGCCCTTCGCGTTGCCGCGATCGACCACCTTCACGTCGACCGGGATCGCCTTCGGCACCGTCGCGCCCCACTTCCGCGCGATCGCGATGCCGAGCGCAATGCGCACCTGGTCGGCCGGGAACTGCGCGGTCGTCTCGATGAACTTCGAATTCGGCTTCTGGATCGCCGCGATCGCCTCGGGCGCGCCGTCGACGCTCGTCAGCTTGATGTCCTTGCCCGAGCTCTCGATCGCGGCGAGCGAGCCCATCGCGCCGCCGTCGTTCACGCTGAAGATGCCCTTCAGGTTCGGATGCGCGGAGATCATGTTTTCCGTGACCGACAGCGCGGTCGCGCGCTCCTGCTTGCCGTTCTGCGTATCGACCAGCTTCACGTTCGGGTATTTCGCGAGCCCGGCCTTGCAGCCGCGTACGCGTTCGAGAATCGGCACGACCGGAATGCCGTCGAGAATGGCGACCTCGCCGCTGCCGCCGATCGCCTTCGCGAGGTAGTCGCACGACATCACGCCCGCGTCGTAGTTCTTCGAGCCGACGAACGAATCGACCGGGCCGTTCGCGTTCGCATCGACGGCCACCACCACCGCGCCGGCCTTCTTCGCCTGCGTGATCGCCGACTGGATGCCGGTCGAATCGGTCGGGTTCACGAGCAGGATGTCGATCTTCTTCTGCAGCATGTCCTCGACGTCGCTCACCTGCTTGCTGACGTCGTGATGCGCGTCGGTCACGACGACCTGCGCGCCGATCGACGCGGCCGCGTCGTTCAATGCCTTCTGCATCGTCACGAAATACGGGTTGTTCAGCTCCTGGAACGTCATGCCGATGCGCAGCGGCGCAGCCTGCGCGGCGGCGGCGGGCAGCCAGGCCGCGACGGCGAGCGCGGCAATCACCGCCATACGGGCGGCGCGACGGGGGGATGAAGCGGGCGATGCATGCGTCATGACGGTGTCTCCGGTTATGTGTGCAGCGTTTTCGTGGGTGAACGCGCCCCTCGCGACGTGGGCGACGCGATTGCGCTGGGTGAAACGGCGTGGAAATTCAGGCGGGCCGCGGCCCCGCGATCATCCGGGCTGCGGCGCGAGCTCGGGGATGCCGGGCGTGACGACACGCGGCGGCAGCGGATTGCCGGTGGGCGCCGCATGCAGCGCAAGCTCGCGGCTGCGCGCGTTCAGGCGCTGCAATGCGCGGAATTCGGACGGCGCCATCCCCTTCACCGCGCGGAACTGGCGGTTGAAGTTCGACACGTTGTTGAAGCCGGCCTGGAAGCAGATATCGGTGATGCTCGCGTCGTCGGCGAGCAGCATCTGGCACGCGGACTCGATCCGCAGACGATTCACGTACTGCACGAACGGCATGCCCGTCTGGCGGTGGAACGCTCGCGAGAACGCGCTGACGCTCTGCCCGGTCAGTTGCGCGAGATCGGCTTCCCGCAGCTCGGACGCGAGGTTCTTGCCGATGTAGGACAGCGCATGGCTGAGCCGCGTGGGCGTGACGTCGGCCTGGTCGTACGCGGGGCTCGCGAGCAGCGTGCGTTCGGCCGCTCCGCAAAGCCGTTCGAGGATCGTCATGAACAGCGCGATGCGACGCATGCCGCGCGCGGCCAGCAGTTCGTCGAACAGCGGCGCGATCGCGGCGCTGGTGGCCGCGTCGAAACCGACTCCGCGCCGCGCATCGTCGAGCAGCGCCTGCGCGTCGCGGCATTCGGGAAACGCTTCCATGCAACGGCGCACGAACGCAGGATCGAACTGGATCACGAGATTGCGGCGCTCGACCGTTTCGCCTTCGGCCATGTCGCTGACCCAGTTGTGCGGCAGGTTCGGGCCGAGCAGCACGAGATGGCCAGGGCCGAACGAGCCGATGTGGTCGCCGACGAAATACTTGCCTCGCGTCGCGACGATCAGGTGCAGTTCGAATTCGGGATGGAAGTGCCAGCGGATCGTGCGATACGGATAGCCGTGCGACCAGACCTTGAACGACTCGTCGCGTCGCACGTCGACCACTTCCAGATCGGGATGCATCATGGTTGGCGTCTCCATTCCCATGTCTCGCTGGCCGGTTCGTTGCGCGCGCGCCGCGTATTTCACACGGCGACGCGACCGGTCGCATGGGAAGCAATGTAGGTCGATCGAGCGCGCGGCTCCACCAACTTTACGCCTGATTTCCGATACTTTTTTGCGCATTCCGGCCGCACAGGGCGCCGGACGGCAAATTTGTGCAGCGCGGAACGGCCGGGCGGCCGCCCGCGCCGATGCTCATGCAGCCGCGTGCTCGCGCGCCGTCCGCACTTCGTACGCCTTCAGGTGGTTGTACGCGATCCGCAGCAGCGACAACGCATCGGCCGCCTGCGGGTCGCGGCGCGCGAGCAGGTCGCCGATCACGTGATCGGCTTCGACGCGCGCATGGTTCTCGACGTCGCGCAGCATCGACGCGGTCAGCGGCGACGGCGTCAGCACCATCCGCTGCATCCGCTCGATGGCGGCCGGATCGGGCCGGTGACCGTTGTGCTCGGCAATCGCGCTGCATTCGCCGAGCATCGTCTCGAGCAGGCGGCGGCCGTCCGGCGCGGCGAGAATGTCGCCCACCGAGCCGCGGAACAGCGACGTGCTCGCGGCGAGCGTCGCGAGGAACACCCATTTTTCCCACATCCGCGCAACCACGTTGTCGCTGAGCGTCGCATCGAACCCCGCGCCGCCGAGCACGTCGGCCACCGCGCGCACGCGCGGCGATTCACCGCCCGTGAGTTCGCCGAAGGTGACCCCGTGCGTGTCGTTGAGGTGCACGATGCGCTGCTCGCGATCGAGCGTCGCCGCGATCACGCACAACCCGCCGAGCACCTGAGCGGCGCCGAACCGGTCGCGCAGCACGTCGAGATGACGCATCCCGTTGAGCATCGGCAGGATCAGCGTCTGCGGGCCAACGAACGGCGCGAACGACTGAATTGCGTCGTCGAGGCTGTACGCCTTGCAGCTCAGCAGCACGAGATCGAACGGCGCGACGCCGGCACCCGCATCGCCCGCGCGCACGGTCTGCACGTTCGCGAGCGTCAGGTCGCCGCGCGGGCTGCGGATCAGCAGCCCGTCGCGCGCCAGCGCGGCCGCGCGGCCGTCGCGCACCAGGAATGTCACGTCGCGCCCCGCCGCGGCCAGCCGGCCGCCGAAATACCCGCCGACCGCGCCGGCCCCTACCACCAGAATTCGCATCGTTGCCTCCTTTCGGTTTCATTCGGTGCCCGCGCCGCCGAGCCGGGCCCGCGGCGCACACGCCATCGCCCCGTGAGTATAGCGACACCCGTTATGCATATGCATAGATACCCTTGTTTGGATTAGAGGCATGCGTCCACGGTACCGGTTCCTAGGGATAACCCGTCTACGGCGACGCCCGTCGGGCGCCGTCAAGTCACTTATCCCGTCACGCCGTTCCGGCGAGCTTCCACGACCGACCACACACCATGCGCAACCTTTCCCTGAATCAGAAACTCGCCTCGATGATCGTCATCCTCTGGCTCGGCCTGCTCGTGATCGCCGGGCTCGGCGCATGGCAGACGCGCGCATCGATGATCACGGACCGCCGCGACCAGCTCGCGTCGCTGGTCGCGCAGGCCGCGAGCGTGACCGACCATTTCTACAAGCTGTCGCAGCAGAACGCGCTGCCGGAAGCCGAAGCGAAGCAGAAGGCGCTCGAGGCGATCGCCGCGATGCGCCACGGCGCCGACGGCTACATCTCGATCAACGACTCGAAGCCGGTGATCGTGATGCACCCGATCAAGTCCGAGCTCAACGGCAAGGACGTGTCGAATTTCACCGATCCGAACGGCAAGCACCTGTTCGTCGAGATCGTGAAAGCCGGCAACCTGGAAGGCGGCAAGGGCTTCGTCGAGTATCTGTGGCCGAAGCCGGGCGCCGACAAGCCGCAGGACAAAACCAGCGCGGTGCAGCGCTTCGCGCCGTGGGACTGGTATCTCGTCACCGGCATGTACATGAACGACGTCCGCTCGGCGGTGCTCGAAAGCGTCGGCCGCTGGCTCGCGATGACGGCCGTGCTCGGCGGGATCGCGACCGCCGTGATGGTGTTCGTGCTGAAAAGCGTGCGCGCGAACCTCGGCGGCGAGCTGGAAGTCGCGCTCGACGCCGCGCAACGCATCGCGCAGGGCGACCTGACCGCGCGCGTGACCGTGAAGCAGGACGATCGCGGCAGCCTGCTGCATGCGCTGCACACGATGCAGGGCGGACTGATCGACATGGTGTCGCGCGTGCGGATGGGGACCGAGAACATCAACGTCGGCGCTAGCGAGATCGCGTCCGGCAACACTGACCTGTCGCAGCGCACCGAGGAACAGGCGGCCGCGCTCGTACAGACCGCGTCGAGCATGGACCAGATGACCGCGAACGTGAAGCAGAACGCGGACAGTGCCGCGCAGGCCGCGTCGCTCGCCGACCAGGCCGCGCAGGTGGCGACGCGCGGCAGCGCGGTGGTCGACGACGTCGTGCGCACGATGAACGAGATCACCGACCGCTCGCACAAGATCGGCGACATCATCGGCGTGATCGACGGGATCGCGTTCCAGACCAACATCCTCGCGCTGAACGCGGCGGTTGAGGCGGCGCGTGCCGGCGAACAGGGCCGCGGCTTCGCGGTGGTCGCGGCCGAGGTGCGCTCGCTCGCGCAACGCTCGGCGACGGCGGCGAAGGAGATCAAGTCGCTGATCGTGTCGTCGAACGAGACCGTCGAACAAGGCGCGGCGCTCGTCACGCACGCGGGCGAGACGATGGCCGAGATCGTGCAGTCGGTGCGGCGCGTGAACGAGATCCTCGACGAGATCAGCCATGCGTCGCGCGAACAGAGCGCCGGGATCGAGCAGGTCAATCGCGCGGTGGGCGAGATGGACCAGGTGACGCAGCAGAACGCGGCGCTCGTCGAGGAAGCCGCGGCCGCCGCGCATTCGCTGCGCGATCAGGCCGAGGCGTTGCGGGATGCGGTGACGCGGTTTGCGTTGCCGGCGTAGGCCTTGAAAGCGTGCGGGCCGGTTTTCCTGCGCGTGTCCCGCACGCTCGATCGGCATCGATCGGGATGCCCTCGTGTCTGCACGTCGTGACCCGTGGTAGGTCACTGCGTCTTCGGGACGGGGTTCAGGTTCGGGCAGCAGTGATTCGGGCACCCCGGACTCACGTTGACTTCAACGCGTCGCCCGGATTGACCAAACTCGTCCGGCTTGAATACTTTGCCAGCTAAGGCGCTTTTCTCACCGTGGATAGAGTGCTGTTCCAAGACCGCCATCACGTTTTCGGCTCGTCGCTTCGCAAGCTGTTGCGCGTCACGTTCGGTCTTTTCGGCCAATCCGTTCAACCACACGGTATCGATGATCGGAAAGCGCTTGTGCATGTCGCTCGACCACTCGGACAGCCGTGAGCGCTCGGCCGGAGAAATTGCGCTCGAATTGGTATCGAACACAATATCGATGTAATGCCCTGGCATATTCGATGGGCCGTCACATGCGGCGGATGCGTGCGCGCAGGTCAACGCGAGCGCGGTGGCAACCAGGAATTTAGTCACCATCGACAACGTACCCCGCAATGCTATCGGCGTTATGAATTGCCAAGTCGGGATTCGACCGCCCCCAAGGCGCCAGGAATGGTGTGATGATGTATTGATCGTCGGTGGATGACATGGTGTCGTGAAAATGCGTGGCTTCGTGGATGATAGTTGACACGTGAGAATCAACGCCGTCCGTCCACGGGCGCATCGTGCAGAACTGCGCGCTGATTGCAATCGTATGCGTCGCCGTATCCGGTGCGCATACGTGGGCGGCTTCGTTATCCCTCCCGCGCGGGTGAGGGGTGCAGCCTGTCGCCAGGTCGCCTGCGCCGCCGCTACGAACGACGTTGTGTTCGTTGAACCCGCGCACCACGGCAAGCACTTTCGTTAGGCCGGTAAGTAGGTGCATGCGCGTGCGCTCGTCGTTACGACCGAACCACTTAAACACGCGATTTTTTTCGGCCTGTGACCATCGTTGCAATGCGGCGACGCGTGCGCCTAGCTTTTCGACGGCCTTAGCTTGAGCCTTCGCAAAGACGGCCCGAAATTCTGAGTTGGTCATGTTCTCGCAGATCGGTCGCAGGTCAACATCCGCGAACGTCTGCGATCCTGCAATGGTGTTCGTCGTCGTCTCGGCGACGGTGGTTTGGGTCCCCATCCTCTCAATCCTCGATTACAAGCGTCAATGTCTGCGCGCGTTCGGTTCGCACGCGCTCGGTACAACCCCGCCCGTCGCTCACACCGGATGCAAGCACGTTTCCCGATCGACCTTTGATCCAATAGCGCACGTTACTTAACGGTTCCTTCGTTCGAACGTCGCGGATGACGAATTGATCGTCGTGGGTGCAGCGAGCGGACGCGAACCGCTCGGGGGAGTATGCGACGTTACCGAAGTACGGCATCGCGTCATTGCGGCCGCCGTCCCCGCCAATGAAAAACGTGCAGTCGGCACCGGCGATCAGTCGGTTTTGCCCGCACGGACAAAGTACCGGGTCGCCTTCAACCGCAACGCATCGGTTGGATGAGATAACGCTGACAGCACTCCCGGCGATGGGGAACATACCGTCGCAATTTCCGCACGTCGCCCTATCGCCGTTCAATGCGGCGATCCTGTCGCTAACAACGATTGACGATGTACCTTCGACGACTATCCCGCCCGTCGTCGTCATGTCGCCAGCTCTGATTACTCGTTTGCTCACGGTGTGTCCTCAATCGAAATCGGTAACGATCCATTCGCCGGATTCGGGATCGTGGATCGCGTATTGATCGACTTCGGCCCCGGTGAATGCAATCGTCGGTGGCTTGCATGTCAGTGCTTCGACCTCTGCGTCGGCTATCTGCTCGGCCGTCCACTTGCGCATCGCGTCAAGCGTTGCGCCGAACCCGGATAACCCGGCGCGCTGATAGGCAATTTCGATTCGCTCGGCCACGTCATCCGGAAATTGGATCGTGAAATGGTCACGCTGATCGAGCGGCACGTCGAAGAAGGAAGCAAAGTAGACCATCAGGGGATGTCCCGCATCGGACACAACCAGACGCCCCCCGGCCGCCGCATAGGCATAGTTCACGGCGACCGACAATCGACCATGTTTTTCCATGAAATGACGGGTATCGACTTGGCGAAAGTCGATCGGCCAAAAATGGCCGTCGTTACGCGCGAGCGCTCGGGAACCCATGACCGCATCAAGTGGAGAAAGGTAGGTGCAAATGAACGGATCACGCGTACAGATCATCCGCATGTTGCCGCTGTAAGTCGGATCGATCACCTCGGGTGCATCGATCGGTGACGTGTGTAGCTGCTGCACCAGCGTATAAAGCTTGATTGATGAATGAAGGAAATACGGACATTCGGCATGTTCCTTTTGGGTCATGGACTCGGATACCTTGTACGTCGACGGACCATAGACATTCGCCGGTAAGAATCTCCCTGTCTATAGGATGAGTACGATATTTATTCGCACTCCGACTCAATAGGCGATCACGCGGATGTTCAGCAAATATCCCTCGACATACCCGATGCCGCCCCAAGCCCCAACCCCGCCGCCCGCTGGATCAACTCGACGTCGTTGCTCACGCCGAGCTTCTTCATCGCACTGATCTTCTGCGCGCTGACCGTCTGCTTGCCCTTGCTCAGACGCTGCGCGATCGTCTTGATCGGCACCCCCGACAGATACAGGCGAATGACCTCGATCTCGCGCGCCGACAGCTTCACGGGCGCCTCGCCGCGCTCGCCGAATGCATCGACCGCGCGCCTGACGAGCGGCGACAGGTAACGCCCGCCGCTGTAGCTCGAATGAATGGCCGTGACGATATGGCCGACCTCGTCGAACTTGCTGACGATGCTCACGCCACCGATCGCGAGGATCGACCCGAAGATCAGCGGATTCTCGTTCGCGACCAGCGCGACGATCCCGACGTTCGGACGCGTGCGCCGCAGCCAGTCGAACAGCGCGAGGCCGTCCATCTGCTCGTCTGCCCGGATCGCATAATCGACCAGCACGAGATCGCAGTCGACGCCGCCGAGCGACGCGACCAGTTCGGCCACGCTCCGGTACACCGCGACGATCTCGATCGCACAGCCGCTGCCCGCGACCTGCTCGATGCCGGCCAGCGTCAACGGCCAGTCGTACGCGAAAACGACGCGAACATTGAATTTCCTCATGCGCAGTTCCAGGTGATTCATCGGCCGCGCGACACGGGACGCGCGCGGCCGATTTGGCGTTGAAAGGACATTCAGGCTATTTTTAGCCTGAATGTCGATTCTATGAAGCCGCGCGCAGGCGGGCTATCGGACGGCATCGGGATCGGCCGCCGGAGACGTAATACGAGTTTGATATTTGCGCCGGTTCGAACGCCTGACACCGGGCGGCCGGTCGCCGCCGACATCGGCCGGATGGCCGGCGTGGCGGCCGATACGGGCCAAGCGACCGGCCAGCAGGTAAAATCGACGCCTTTGCATCCCGCGCCGGGCCACCGGCGGCGAGCGACGCGCCGATGCCGGCCGCGTGCCGCCGCCCGTTTGCCGGCTGCCCGTACCTCCGCTTTCCCCATGACCGAATCCGACCTGCAATCCGACGACACCTCCATCCACGAAGACGGCCTCTGGCGCGACAACGGCTGGACGGCCCGCATCATCAAGAACGAAGACGACGACGGCTGGGCCGTCGAGATGATCAAGGACGGCGAGTCCGAGCCCGCGCTCGTCGGGCCGTGGACCATGGGCCGCGACAAGAAGAACCCGAAGCCGATGGACGCGAACGCGTTCCGCACGCTCGTGAAGACCGCGACCGAGGTGCTGATGCGGCACGAGCAGCAGCGGCGCGCGATGCTGCACAAGGAAGTGACGGTTCAGGGCGAGGACGACCAGGATGTGTCGGTGACGCTCGACATCGTGCCGGACGAATTCGAGCCGTACGCGCAGCTCAAGGCATTCGATCCGTATGGCGAGCTGCTGGCCGAAGCGAAGGTGTCGGCCGGGTTCAAGCTCAACAAGGCCAGCGCCGAGCGCTGGGTCGCATCGGGCTTCGAGCGGCCGGCCGCCTGATCGCGCGCGGCGCGCCGGGCCGCG
>NZ_JAAGPH010000174.1:0-14328 GCF_017104705.1 Burkholderia sp. Se-20373
GGACGCGTCGGCTGCCGCCGCTCCGGCCGCATCGGCGCCGGCTGGCACCGCCGCATCCGCCCCGGCCGCCGCCGCACCGGCCTCGGGCGCCACCGACGCGTCGGCCGCTGCCGCCGCTTCGGCACCGGCTGCTCCCGCCGCGCCGACCGCCCCGTTCTCGGTCGATTCGTCGAAGATCAGCGCGGGCGACACCGCATGGATGCTGACGTCCACCGCGCTCGTGCTGTTCATGACGATCCCCGGCCTCGCGCTGTTCTACGCGGGCATGGTCCGCAAGAAGAACGTGCTCGCGACCGTGATGCAGAGCTTCGCGATCACCGCGGTGATCACGGTGCTGTGGACGGTGGTCGGCTACAGCCTCGCGTTCACGCCGGGCAACGGCTTCATTGGCGGTCTGTCGCGCGTGTTCCTGCACGGCATGAATTACATCAAGGGCGACAAAGCGACCACGCTGACCGTCAGCCACCTCGCGACGACGATCCCGGAATCGGTCTACTTCGTCTACCAGATGACGTTCGCGATCATCACGCCGGCGCTGATCTGCGGCGCGTTCGCCGACCGGATGAAGTTCTCGGCGATGCTCGTGTTCATGACGCTCTGGTCGCTGATCGTCTATGTGCCGATCGCGCACATGGTGTGGGAGCCGACCGGCTGGCTGTCGGCCGACGGCGTGCTCGACTTCGCGGGCGGCACGGTGGTGCACATCAACGCCGGTATCGCGGGCCTCGTGTCTTGCCTGGTGCTCGGCAAGCGCGTCGGCTACGGTCGTGAATCGATGGCGCCGCACAACCTCGTGCTGACGATGATCGGCGGCTCGATGCTGTGGGTCGGCTGGTTCGGTTTCAACGCGGGCTCGGCGGTCGCGGCCGACGGTCGTGCGGGCTTCGCGATGCTGACGACGCAGGTCGCGACGGCTTGCGCGGCGCTCGGCTGGATGTTTGCCGAATGGATCGCGAAGGGCAAGCCGTCGGTGCTCGGCATCGTGTCGGGCGCGGTCGCGGGTCTGGTGGCGATCACGCCGGCAGCCGGCTTCGTCGGCGTGGCAGGCGCGCTCGTGATCGGGATCGCGGCGGGTGTCGTGTGCTTCTGGTCGGCGACGTGGCTCAAGTCGAAGCTCGGCTACGACGATTCGCTCGACGCGTTCGGCGTGCACGGCATTGGCGGGATTCTCGGCGCACTGCTGACCGGCGTATTCGCGGTCAAGGATATCGGTGGCGCGGACGGCAGCCTGCTGCTGCAGGCGAAGGGCGTCTTGATCACGCTGGTCTACAGCGGCGTGCTGAGCTTCGTGCTGCTGAAGCTGATCGACCTGACGATCGGCCTGCGCGTGTCGGAAGAAGAAGAGCGCGAAGGCCTCGACGTGATCCTGCACGGCGAGCATGTCGAATAAGTCACAAGGATGACCGGCGGGACGCCGCGACGACGGCGCCCGCCATGAATGAGCGCAGCGACTTGGGCCCGCCTCACCCGGCGGGCTTTTTTTCTTCTGTCACGCGCTGCCGTAGCGGATAACCCTTCACACTATCGGGTCAATAGCCGAAAACTTCCTCCATATCCTTGTGAAGCCGGGAACAATCCCCAAATGGGCAGGGCAATTGCTCTACAATCTTCATTCTCCCGCTCGCGAGTGATTCATGGTTCCCCACCTCGTTACCGCGTTGAACGGTCCGCTGCTCGAACTCGAGCAGAAGATCCTCGACGCGACGCCTGCGATCGAACGCTGGTTCAGGCTCGAATGGCAGGAACATACCCCGCCGTTCTATTGTTCGGTGGACCTGCGCAATGCCGGCTTCAAGCTGGCGCCCGTCGACGCGAACCTGTTTCCCGGCGCATTCAACAATCTGCCGTCCGAAGTGCTGCCGCTCGCCGTGCAAGCCGCGATGGCCGCGATCGAGAAGATCTGCCCGGACGCGAAGAACCTGCTCGTGATTCCCGAGCTGCCGACCCGCAACGCGTTCTACCTCGAAAACGTCGCACGGCTCGCGACGATCATGCGCCAGGCCGGCCTGAACGTGCGCTTCGGTTCGCTCGACCCGAGCATCACCGACATGACGCCGATCACGCTGGCCGACGGCCAGAAGATCGTGCTCGAACCGCTCGAGCGTTCGCAGCGCCGCCTCGGCCTGAAGAATTTCGATCCGTGCTCGATCCTGCTGAACAACGACCTGTCGGCCGGCATCCCGGCCGTGCTGGAAAACCTGCACGAGCAGTACCTGCTGCCGCCGCTGCACGCGGGCTGGGCCGTGCGCCGCAAGTCGACGCACTTCTCGTGCTACGACGACGTCGCGAAGAAGTTCGCGAAGATGGTCGGCGTCGATCCGTGGATGGTGAATCCGTATTTCGCGCACGTGGAAGGCGTCGACTGGCAGGCGCATGAAGGCGAGCAGGCGCTCGCCGACGCGATCGACGGCGTACTGAAGAAGATCGCGCGCAAGTACCGCGAATACGGGATCAGCGAGAAGCCGTACGTCGTCGTGAAGGCCGATGCGGGCACGGCGGGGCGCGGCGTGATGACCGTGCACGACGCGGCCGAGATCGGCCGGATGTCGAAGGCCGAGCGCGCGCAGATGGCCGAGTCGAAGGCCGGCCTCGCGGTGCGCGACGTGATCGTGCAGGAAGGCGTGTATACGTTCGAGCGCGTCGGCGACGAAGTCGCGGAGCCCGTCGTGTACATGATCGACCGCTACGTGGTCGGCGGCTTCTACCGCACGCACGCCGGCCGCGAGCGCGACCAGAACCTGAACGCGCCCGGCATGCACTACGTGCCGCTCGGCTTCGAGCACACCGCGCTGCCGGATGCGGGCGCGAAGCCGGGTGCCGCGCCGCCGAACCGTTTCTACATGTACGGCGTCGTCGCGCGGCTGTCGCTGATCGCGTCGTCGATCGAACTGGAAAAGACCGACCCCGAAGCCATCCAGGTGTAACGGACCTTCGCCACGTACAGGACCTCATGGACATTCTCTTTATCGCCGACCCGCTCGAGCGCTTCAAGATCTACAAGGATTCGACCTACGCGATGATGGCCGAGGCGGCGCGGCGCGGGCATGCGGTGTACGCGTGCGAGCCGCACCAGCTCGCGTGGACGGGTTCGGGCGTCGAGGCGGACGTGCAGCGCGTGACGATCGTCGGCGATACGGCTGATCTGCACCGCCATCCGTGGTACGAGGCGGCCGCGCACGAATCCCGTGCGCTGACGTCGTTCGGTGCCGTGCTGATGCGCAAGGATCCGCCGTTCGACATGGAATACGTGACGGCCACGTGGATGCTCGAGCTCGCCGAGCGGGCGGGCGCGCACGTGTTCAACAAGCCGCAGTCGATCCGCGATCACTCGGAAAAGCTCGCGATCGGCGAGTTTCCGCAATTCGTCGCGCCGACGCTCGTCACGCGTGATGCGGCACGCCTGCGTGCGTTCCACGCCGAGCATGGCGACGTGATCGTCAAGCCGCTCGACGGGATGGGCGGGATGGGCGTGTTCCGCGTGAAGGCCGACGGGATGAATCTCGGCGCGATCATCGAGATGCTCGGCCACGACGGCACGCGCTCGCTGATGATCCAGAAGTTCATTCCGGAGATCAAGGCAGGCGACAAGCGCATCCTGCTGATTGCGGGCGAGCCGGTGCCGTTTTCGCTCGCCCGGATTCCGCAGGGCAGCGAAGTGCGCGGCAATCTCGCGGCGGGCGGCCTCGGCGTTGCACAGCCGCTGACCGCGCGCGATCGCGAGATCGCCGACACGCTCGGGCCCGTGCTCGCGGCGCGCGGGCTGCTGCTGGTCGGCCTCGACGCGATCGGCGACTGGCTGACCGAGGTGAACGTCACGAGTCCGACGTGCTTCCGCGAGATCATGGAGCAGACGGGCTTCGACGTCGCCGCGATGTTCATCGACGCGCTGGAGCGTGCGGCCGGGTAGGCCGCTTTCCCGCGCCACCCCGGCGGCGGCCGCGCAGGTCCCCCGTCGCCGGAGCAGTTCGACCGGCCTGCTACAATGCCCGCTTGTCTGGTGCCGCGCTCGCGCACCCAAGGCCCGGCGGTCGGGCCGAAACTGTTGCAAGGCTGAACATGGAACGTTTCCCACACTCGCTACGCTCATTGCCCCGCCGCGGGGTGTTGGCCCGCCAGGGGCGGCCGGGAGCGATCTGACATGGCCGGGATCCTGATCATCGCGCACGCCCCGCTCGCCACCGCGCTGCGGGACTGCATCGCGCATATCTATGGCGGCGTGCCTGCCCGCATCGGCTGTATCGACGTGATGGCGGACAGCGATCCGACCCAGGTGATGGCGTTCGCGCACGCGGAGCTCGCGCGGCTCAAGGAAGAGAACGGCGTGGTCGTCCTGACCGACATGTACGGCGCGACGCCCGCGAACATCGCCGGCCAGCTGGCCAAGATCGACAACGTGCGCGTGCTCGCGGGCGTGAACCTGCCGATGCTCGTGCGGGCCGTCTGCTACCGCACGGTGCCGCTCGACAAGCTGGTCGACAAGGCGCTGTCCGGCGGCGCGAAGGGCGTCCACGAGGTATCGTCCGGTACGCCGCCGCCGCCGACGGAAACCGGCTGCGGCCAGTGCGCGCCGATTCCGCCCGAGCCGCAGCCGCGCACCGAGTCGCACTGATTTCCCGTTTTCCGTTTTAGACCGTACCGCCGGCGCGCGCCGCCGGCGGCCCCGACCGACCCGACCGAGAATCATGCTTCAACAAGAAACCACCATCGTCAACAAATTGGGGCTCCATGCGCGCGCATCGGCCAAGCTTACGCAACTGGCCGGCAACTTCCAGTCGGAAGTCTGGATGACGCGCAACGGGCGCAAGATCAACGCGAAGAGCATCATGGGCGTGATGATGCTGGCGGCCGGCATCGGCAGCACCGTGACGATCGAGACCGACGGGTCCGACGAGCAGGAAGCGATGGACGCGCTGCTGAAGCTGATCGCCGACAAGTTCGGCGAAGGCCAATAATCCTCAAGCGGGATCGTTGCCGTTTCCAGCCAGAATGCCGCGGATTCCGCGGCATTTTTTTCGCCGGAAGCATTGATGCGGAATGCGCAATGCTGCGGTGCATGCAGTCAGCGGGGAGCCGCGGAATTTATAATCGCTAACCGGGGTCATAAGCGCATCGCAGCAGTGTGCCGCGGCTTTACTTGTACAGAGGAGGTGCGCGTGTCCTTCACGCTGCATGGCATTCCCGTCTCACGTGGTATCGCGATCGGGCGAGCGTATCTGATCGCGCCGGCGGCGCTCGACGTCGCCCATTACCTGGTCGAGGCAAACCAGATCGATGCGGAGGTCGAGCGCTTCCGCGCTGCGCTCGAGGTCGTGCATCACGAACTCGAAGCGCTGCGCGCCGACCTGACCGACGACACGCCGAGCGAAGTCGGCGCCTTCATCGACGTCCACGCGATGATCCTGAGCGACGAGATGCTCGTGCAGGAAACCATCGACCTGATCCGCACGCGCCGCTACAACGTCGAGTGGGCGCTGACCGAGCAGCTCGAGCTGCTCACGCGCCACTTCGACGATATCGAGGACGAATACCTGCGCGAGCGCAAGGCCGACATCGAGCAGGTGGTCGAGCGCGTGCTGAAGGCGCTCGCCGGCGCGCCGTCCGCGTCGCAGGCGCTCGACCGCGCGGCCAGGAACGGCACGAACGAGATGATCGTCGTCGCGCACGACATCGCGCCGGCCGACATGATGCAGTTCAAGTCGCAGTCGTTCCAGGCGTTCGTCACCGATCTCGGCGGGCGCACGTCGCACACGGCGATCGTCGCGCGCAGCCTCGGCATTCCGGCCGCGGTCGGCGTGCAGCATGCGAGCGCGTTGATCCGCCAGGACGACCTGATCATCGTCGACGGCGACCAGGGCATCGTGATCGTCGATCCCGCGCCGATCGTCCTCGAGGAATATTCGTACCGGCAGTCCGAGAAGCTGCTGGAGCAACGCAAGCTGCAGCGTCTGAAGTTCTCGCCGACGCAAACGTTGTGCGGCACCAAGATCGAGCTGTACGCGAACATCGAGCTGCCCGACGACGCGAAGGCGGCCGTCGAGGCCGGCGCGGTCGGCGTCGGGCTGTTCCGTTCCGAGTTCCTGTTCATGCATCAGAAGGAGATGCCGGAAGAGGAGGAGCAGTTCGCCGCGTACAAGCGGGCCGTCGAGTGGATGAAGGGCATGCCGGTGACGATCCGCACGATCGACGTCGGCGCGGACAAGCCGCTCGAGGCGCTCGACGAAGGCTACGAGACGGCGCCGAACCCCGCGCTCGGCCTGCGCGCGATCCGCTGGAGCCTGTCCGAGCCGCAGATGTTCCTCACGCAGTTGCGCGCGATCCTGCGCGCGTCCGCGTTCGGCCAGGTGAAGATCCTGATCCCGATGCTCGCGCACGCGCAGGAGATCGACCAGACGCTCGACCTGATCCGCGAAGCGAAGCGCCAGCTCGACGACGCGGGGCTCGCGTACGACCCGAACGTGCGCCTCGGCGCGATGATCGAGATTCCGGCCGCGGCGATCGCGCTGCCGCTGTTCCTGAAGCGGTTCGATTTCCTGTCGATCGGCACGAACGACCTGATCCAGTACACGCTCGCGATCGACCGCGCGGACAACGCGGTCGCGCACCTGTACGACCCGCTGCATCCGGCCGTGTTGCACCTGATCGCCTATACGTTGCGCGAAGCGAAGCGCGCGGGCGTGTCCGTGTCGGTGTGCGGGGAAATGGCGGGGGACCCGGCGCTCACGCGCCTGTTGCTCGGGATGGGGCTCACCGAGTTCTCGATGCACCCGAGCCAGTTGCTGGTCGTGAAGCAGGAGATCCTGCGTGCGCACCTGAAGGCGCTCGAAAAGCCGACGGCCGACGTGCTCGCCGCGTTCGAGCCGGAGGAAGTGCAGGCCGCGTTGCAGCGCCTGTCGGTTGCGGAGCCGCGTGCGGATGCGGCGGCTTGAGGCATAGGCGTCGCCGCTAAAACCTTAGCGAAGTGTCACCACGCATGCGCCGCCCGGCGCATGCCCGTCGCGCGTCAGTGCCGGCCCCCGCACACGGGGCAGTCGGCCTGGCGCGCGATTTTCATCGTCGTCCATTCCATCCGCAGCGAATCGAGCATCATCAGCCGCCCGTTGAGTGTCTTGCCGATGTCGCCGATCACGCGCAGCGCCTCGGCGGCCTGCATCGCGCCGATGATCCCGACCGTCGGCGCGAACACGCCCATCGTCGCGCACGCGACTTCCTCGAACGGCTGGTCTTCCGGAAACACGCACGCATAGCAGGGCGCGGCCGGGTCGCGGAAATCGAACGTGCTGATCTGCCCGTCGAAGCGCAGCGCGGCGCCCGATACGAGCGGCACGCCATGCGCGACGCACGCGCGGTTGATCGCATGCCGCGTCGCGAAGTTGTCGGTGCAGTCGAGCACGACGCTCGCATGCGGCACGTGCGCGTCGAGCCATGCATCGTCGACACGCTCCGCGACCGCGTGCACGGTCACCTCGGGGTTCAGCTGCGCGAGCGCGTCGCGCCCCGATTCGACCTTGTGGCGGCCGACCGACGCCGTCACGTGCAGGATCTGCCGCTGCAGGTTCGTGAGATCGACCGTATCGGCGTCGACGAGCGTGATCGTGCCGACGCCCGATGCCGCGAGGTACATCGCGGCGGGCGAGCCGAGTCCCCCCGCGCCGACGACGATCGCATGCGCATCGAGAAAGCGCTGCTGCGCCTCGATGCCGATTTCGTCGACGAGGATGTGACGGGAGTAGCGAAGGAGTTGATCGTCGTTCATGGGGAGTCGTGGCGAGGCGGCACAGGTGTCGTTATTTTAGGCGCGCATGAAAAACGGGCCATCGCGGTCTTCCCGCGATGGCCCGTCGGATGCCGGCCGGCGCTTACTTCGGCGCCGACGCGGGCTTCGGTGCGGAAGCCGGCTTCGCGCTGGCGCCGGATGCCTTCGAGGCCGTGGCGGCCTTACCGGCCGGGCCCTTCGTGCTTTCGGCGAGCAGCGACTTCGATTCCTGGACCGGCTTGCCTTCGAGCTTGTTGAGCGCCTGCTGCATCATGAAGTCGTCGGCGCTGCCGAACTCGATCGGCTTGCGATCGCGATCCTTCTGGCGCTGCTCCGGCGTCTTCTTGTCGTTCTGCTCTTCAAGCACGCGCAGCTGATCCATCCGGCGCTGCTCGCGGTCTTCCTGTTCCTTCTTCTCGTTCGGGTCCTGCGTGTTCGCGAGGTGGTTCGTGTAGTCGACCTCGCGCGTCACGAGCACGTCGTCCGGATCGCCGTCCGCGTACTGATCGACCGGCACGTCCGGCGTGATGCCCTTGTTCTGGATCGAACGGCCGCTCGGCGTGTAGTAGTACGCGGTGGTCAGGCGCAGCGCGGTGTCGGCCGTCATCGGGCGGACCGTCTGCACCGAACCCTTGCCGAACGTCGTCTTGCCCATGATCTGCGCGCGCTTCGAATCCTGCAGCGCACCGGCGACGATTTCCGACGCGGACGCCGAATAGGCGTTCGTCAGCACGATCATCGGCACGGTCTTGAAGACCGGCGGCAGGTTCTTCAGCGGATCGCCGTCGAAGGACGGCAGGCGATAGTTGTCGTACGTATCGCGGTAGACCTGCTTCGAGTCGGCGATCTGGCCGTTGGTCGACACGACGACGGAGTCGGGCGGCAGGAACGCGCCGGCCACGCCGACCGCGCTTTGCAGCAGGCCGCCGCCGTTGTTGCGCAGGTCGAGGACGAGGCCCTTCAGGTTCGGCTGCTGGCGTGCGATATCTTGCAGCTTCTGCGCGAGATCGGGCGTCGTGCGCTCCTGGAAGCTCGTGATGCGGACATACGCATAGCCCGGATCGAGGATCTTCATCTTCACGCTCTGGACCTTGATGATCGCGCGCGTGACCGTGACCGGGAACGTGCGGTCGTCGCTCTTGCGGAAGATCGTCAGCGTGACCTTGGTGCCCGGCTCGCCGCGCATCTGCTTCACGGCCTTGTCGAGCGTCATGCCGCGCACCGGCTTGTCGTTGATGCGGGTGATCAGGTCGCCCGGACGGATGCCGGCGCGGAACGCCGGGGTATCCTCGATCGGCGAGATCACCTTGACGAGGCCGTCTTCCTGCGAGATCTCGATGCCGAGACCCGCGAAGCGGCCCTTCGTCTGCTCCTGCAGCTCGTCATAGTCGGTCTTGTCGAGGAACGACGAGTGCGGGTCGAGGCTCGACACCATGCCCTTGATCGCGGCCGTCAGCAGCTTCTTGTCGTCGACCGGTTCGACGTACTCGCGCTTGATCTGTCCGAAGACTTCCGCGAACAGGCGAAGCTGGTCGAGGGGGAGCGGCGCCGTGGCGGTCTGCTCGGCCGATGCGGAAACCTGCAGCGTGGCGAACACGCCCGTGGCGAGGCCCGCGGCAATCAGGCCGATGTTCTTCAATTTCATTCGCATAGAGATCTGGTGCGGTCGGGAAGCGCGTGGCGGTAGCGGGGATGATGTAGCGGACAAGTATAACTGTTCGTCCGATAACTCAGTGGAACGGCGCGAAAAGCGTCGAAAAGGGCCCGGAGCCGGCCTGGCGGGGCACCGCCGCGCGCGCCGCGGGTTCGAAAGCGGATTCGACAGCGCCGGCACCGCGAAGGTTCGCGCGGTGCGCCGGACATCGGCAGGGGGTAGGGCCGGGCGGGCCGCACCGGACGCGGGGGCCCGCCCGGCTCGCCCGGCCGACGGGCGTCAGCCCGCCTTGCCCTGCTTCGCGACGGCGGCCTGCGCCTGCGCGATCGCGTCCTGGTCGCCGAGGTAATAGTGCTTGATCGGCTTCAGGTTCTCGTCGAGTTCATACACGAGCGGCACGCCGTTCGGGATGTTCAGGCCGACGATGTCGCTGTCCGAGATGCCGTCGAGGTACTTGATCAGCGCGCGCAGCGAGTTGCCGTGCGCGGCGATCAGCACCTGCTTGCCCGCGCGGACCGCCGGGGCGATCGACTCGTTCCACAGCGGCAGCACGCGCGCGACCGTGTCCTTCAGGCACTCGGTGAGCGGCAGCTGCTCGCGCGGCACCTTCGCGTAGCGCGGGTCGTTGAACGGCGCGCGTTCGTCGGTCGGCTCGAGCGCGGGCGGCGGCGTGTCGTAGCTGCGGCGCCACACGAGCACCTGGTCGTCGCCGAACTTCGCGGCCGTTTCCGCCTTGTTCAGGCCCGACAGCGCGCCGTAGTGGCGCTCGTTCAGGCGCCACGAGTGGACGACCGGCAGGTACATGAGATCCATCTTGTCCTGCACGTGCCACAGCGTGCGGATCGCGCGCTTGAGCACCGACGTATAGGCGATGTCGAACGTGTAGCCGGCCTCCTTGAGCAATTCGCCGGCCTGGTAGGCCTCGTTGCGACCCTGTTCGGTCAGGTCGACGTCGACCCAGCCGGTGAAGCGGTTTTCCTTGTTCCACGTCGATTCGCCGTGGCGGATGAGAACGAGTTTGTACATGGATCTTGCGGTCGGTAGTGAAGGAAGCGGTGGCGCGTCGCGCGGGACCCGACCCGGGCCCGCCATCGCGCAAGACGGTTATTTTATAATGGCGGGATTGTCCTCATCCGATTTCTCTTTTTCCGGCGGAATTCCGTGACGTTCTTTACCAATTACACCAACCTGGCCCTTATCGCGATCCTGGTGGTATCCGGCGGCCTGCTGGCCTGGCCCGCGCTGCGCCGCGGCCGCGGCGGCCTGTCGGCTGCAGAGGCGACGCAACTCATCAACCGCCGCAACGCGGTCGTGATCGACGTGCGCGCCGCGTCCGATTTCGCTGCCGGCCACCTGCCGTCGGCGCGCCAGGTCGCGGCGGGCGAGATCGGCACGAAAATCGCGCAGGTCGCGAAGAACAAGAGCACGCCGGTGCTGCTCGTCTGCCAGAACGGCCAGCAGTCGCAGAAGGCGGCGCGCGAGGTCGAGGCGGCGGGTTACGCCGAGGTGCACGTGCTCGAGGGCGGCGTGGCCGCCTGGCAGCAGGCCGGGATGCCGGTCGTCAAACAAGGAGTGGCGAAGTGAACAAGGTTTTGATGTACAGCACGCAGGTGTGTCCGTATTGCATCCAGGCCGAGCGCCTGCTGAAGCTGCGCGGTGTCGAGCAGATCGAGAAGGTGCTGATCGACCGCGATCCGGCCCGCCGCGACGAAATGATGACGCGCACGGGGCGCCGCACGGTGCCGCAGATCTATATCGGCGACACGCACGTCGGCGGTTACGACGATCTGTCGAAGCTCGACCGCGAAGGCGGGCTCGTCCCGCTTCTGCAAGCGGCCTGATTAGGGCAGAATGGCCGCCGGCCGCGCCGCGGCTTGGGCGCGCAGGATTCATCCGTGGCGGCCGGCGTGAAGCCGGGCCGCCCCGTCACCACTTTTAGGGAAACACCATGTCCGACGTCGAAAACCAACCGTTCTTCAACATCCAGCGCGTCTACCTGAAGGATATGTCGCTCGAGCAGCCGAATTCGCCGGCGATCTTCCTCGAGCAGGACATGCCGTCGGTTGAAGTCGAAGTCGACGTCAAGGCCGACCGCCTCGCGGAAAGCGTGTTCGAAGTCGTCGTGTCGGGCACCGTCACCGCGAAGGTGAAGGACAAGATCGCGTTCCTGATCGAAGCGAAGCAGGCCGGCATTTTCGACATCCGCAACATTCCGGACGAACAGCTCGACCCGCTCGTCGGCATCGCATGCCCGACGATCCTGTTCCCGTACCTGCGTTCGAACATCGCCGACGCGATCACGCGTGCGGGCTTCCCGCCGATCCACCTGGCGGAAATCAACTTCCAGGCGCTGTACGAACAACGCCTCGCGCAGCTTCAGCAGCAGGCCGGTGCCGCAGCAGGCGCACCGAACGGCACGACGCTGAACTGACGTTTCACTCGGAGGACCGGTGCTGGGTATGAAAGTAGCCGTTCTCGGCGCCGGTGCCTGGGGCACCGCGCTCGCGGGCCATCTGGCCGCGCGGCACGATACGCTTCTGTGGGCGCGCGACGCCGCGCTCATCGCCGGGCTGCAGGCCCGGCACGAAAATTCCCGCTATCTGGACGGCATCGCGCTGCCTGACGCGTTGCGCTACGACGCCGATCTCGGCGCCGCGCTCGCGCATGGCGCCGCGGACGACGCATTGTGCGTGATCGCCGCGCCGGTGGCCGGGTTGCGCACGCTGTGTCACGCGATGCGCGACGCAGGCTGCGTGCCCGCGCATGTCGTCTGGGTCTGCAAGGGCTTCGAGGCCGACACGCATCTGCTGCCGCATCAGGTGATCGCGGCCGAGCTGCCCGAGCAGCTCAGCAACGGCGTGCTGTCGGGGCCGAGCTTCGCCCGCGAAGTCGGGCAGTCGCTGCCCGTCGCGCTGACGGTGGCAAGCACGTCCGCCGAATGCCGCGAGCGCACGCTCGCTGCGTTCCATCACGGCGCGATGCGGATCTATACGGGTGACGATGTGGTCGGCGTCGAGGTCGGCGGCGCGGTGAAGAACGTGCTCGCGATCGCGACCGGCATCGCTGACGGTCTCGGCCTCGGGCTGAACGCGCGCGCCGCGCTGATTACGCGCGGCCTCGCCGAAATGTCGCGGCTCGGTGTCGCGCTCGGCGGCCGGGCGGAAACCTTCACGGGCCTCACGGGCCTCGGCGACCTGATCCTCACCGCCACGGGCGACCTGTCGCGCAACCGCACGGTCGGCCTGCAACTGGCGGCCGGCCGCACGCTGAACGACATCCTCGGCGCGCTCGGCCACGTGGCCGAAGGCGTGCGCTGCGCGCAGGCCGTGCTGGCCATCGCACGCGCGCAGTCGATCGAAATGCCGATCACCGAAGCCGTGTGCGGCGTGCTGTTCGACGGCATCGCGCCGCGCGACGCCGTCAGCGGCCTGCTGCGGCGCGACGCGCGCGCCGAGTAACGCGGCCCGGCGCCTCCTGGCGCCGTGTTCGCTGCGGGCGCGCGGCGTCAAAGCGCGCTACGCTTGAACAGTCTCCGGCGTTCCGGGAGGTTGTCATGCTGCAGATCCATTCCACCACGCTCGATGCGCAGGTCGTCGACATCACGACGCTCGATGTCGATGCGATCGTCAACGCCGCGAACGGCTCGCTGCTCGGCGGGGGCGGCGTCGACGGCGCGATCCATCGCGCGGCCGGCCCCGGCCTGCTTGCCGAATGCCGCACGCTCGGCGGCTGCGAGACGGGCGACGCCAAGCTCACGCGCGGTCATGGGTTGCCGGCGCGCTACGTGATCCACGCGGTCGGGCCCGTGTGGCACGGCGGCGGGCGCGGCGAGGCCGACCGGCTCGCGTCGTGCTACCGGCGTGCGATCGAGCTGGCCGAGGAGGTCGCGGCGACGTCGATCGCGTTCCCGGCGATCAGCTGCGGCATCTATCGTTATCCGGCCGAGGAAGCCGTCGAGATCGCGGTCGGCACCGTCGCCGAAATGCTGCCGCAGGCGCCGAACCTCGCACGCGTCGTGTTCGCGTGCTTTTCTCCCGACATCTACGACCTGTATCGCGCGCGGCTCGCACGGACGTGACGCGCGCCGCGGCGCGCGCTGCGCCGTGCAGGTGTCATGCGCCGCCTTCGAAGCCGGCCTGGCGCCACGCCTCGAACACGACCACCGCGACCGTGTTCGACAGGTTCAGGCTGCGGTTGTCCGGCCGCATCGGCAGGCGCACGCGCTGTTCGTTCGGGAAGCGCTCGAGCAGATCGGCGGGCAGGCCGCGCGTTTCCGAGCCGAACACGAACCAGTCGCCGGGCAGGAACGCGTGATCGTGGAAGCGGCCCGAGCCGCGCGTCGTGAACGCGAACATCCGCGCGGGATCGGGCGTTTCCGCCGCGACGAACGCGTCCCAGTCGCGGTGCACGCGCATCTGCGCATACTCGTGATAGTCGAGGCCCGCGCGGCGCATCCGCGCGTCGTCGAGCGGGAAGCCGAGCGGCTCGATCAGGTGCAGGCGCGCGCCCGTGTTGGCGCACAGGCGGATCACGTTGCCGGTGTTCGGCGGAATTTCGGGGGCGACTAGGACGACGTTGAACATGTTTCGGTCTGGCTGGGCCGGCCGGGGCGGCGCAACGCGCGCTCCCGGCCGGCCGGTTCGTGGCGGCCGCCGCCGTGTCCGGGCGGCTGGTCTCTCTATCTAATTAATCCCTGGCGGTGCGCAGCGCAACCAGATTCGTCACGCGTGCGGCGCCCGCCGCCTTCAGTGCATGCGCGGCGGCCGCAAGCGTCGCGCCGGAGGTCATCACGTCGTCGACCAGCGCGACGTGGCGGCCCGCGACGCCACCCGCCACCGCGAATGCCGCCATCACGTTGTCGCGTCGTGCGTGCCGGTCGAGCCGCGACTGCGGCGCGGTGTCGGCGATGCGCGCGAGCAGC
>NZ_JAAGPH010000175.1:0-14084 GCF_017104705.1 Burkholderia sp. Se-20373
GTTCGCTGTGCGCGACCGACGGCCACGCGAACCCGCGCGTCGTGTCGCCCGCGTTCGCGCGCGCGGCCCGCGCGGCGGGCGCCGACGTGTTCGAGCACACACCCGTCGACGACGTTCACCACGACGGCACGCGCTTTCACTTGCAAGCGGGCGGCCGCATGTGCAGCGCGACGTGGCTGATCAATTCGGCCGGCGCGTGGGCGAACACGATCGCCGAGCGCTTCGGCGAAGCCGTGCCGATGGAGCCGATCTACCCGAACATGTGGGTGACCGAACCGCTCCCGCCGTTCATCACGCACAACCTCGGCGTCTACGGCGGCGGCGTGTACGCGCGGCAGGTCGCGCGCGGCAACTGCGTGATCGGCGGCGGGCGCGGCCGCGGCGACGGCGAGTTCGGCCGGCCGTCGGTCGATACGACGCGCGCGGCGATGCGCGACGCCTGTGCGCTGCTGCCCGCGCTGCGCGACGCGCTGCTGATCCGCACGTGGAGCGGCGTCGAAGGCTGCACGCCCGACCACAACCCGATCATCGGTGCGAGCCGCACGACGCCGAATCTGCTGCATGCGTTCGGTTTTTCCGGCGGCGGCTTCCTGCTCGCGCCGGCCGTCGGCGACGTGCTCGCCGATCTCGTCACGACCGGCGAAACCGCCACGCCGCTCGATGCGTTCTCGATCGGCCGTTTCGCCCCGCAAGCCACGCCGACCACCCCTTTCCCCCAAGAGGAGACCCACAAGTGAAACTGCTCGGAACGATTGCGGCCGCTGCCGCGCTCTGCGTCACCGGCGTGAGCGCGCCCGCGTTCGCGCAAACGAAGACGATCTACGTCGGCATGAACGGCGGCCCGATGGAGAAGGCCTATACGAGCCAGGTGCTGCCCGAGTTCGAGAAGGCGAACAACGTGAAGGTCGTCGTCGTGCCCGGCACGTCGTCGGACGTGCTCGCGAAGCTGCTCGCGAACCGCAACAAGCCGCAGATCCACGTCGCGTTCCTCGACGACGGCGTGATGGCGCGCGCGGTCAGCCTCGGCGTGTGCCAGAAGCTCGACGACTCGCCGGTGCTGAAGGAGCTGTACCCGTTCGCGCGGATGAAGGACGACGTCGGCGCGGGCGTGCAGCTCGGGATGACCGGCATCGCGTACAACAAGAAGCTGTTCGCGGAAAAGGGCTGGGCGCCGCCGACGTCGTGGATGGATTTCGCCGATCCGAAATACAAGGGCAAGGTCGTGTTCCAGTCGGCATCGAGCAGCACGTTCGGGCTGCACGGCTTCCTCGCGATCAACCGGCTGCTCGGCGGCAGCGAGCAGAACGTCGAGCCCGGCTTCAGCAAGTGGGCGAGCACGGTCGGGCCGAACGTCGTCGAGTACATCCCGAACTCGGCGAAGATCTCCGAGATGGTGCAGACCGGCGAGGCCGGCCTGTTCCCGCTCACGCCGACCGGCGTGGGCGACCTGCAGGACAAGGGCATCCCGGTTGCGTACGCGAACCCGAAGGAAGGCCCCGTGCTGCTGCTCGTCGACCTGTGCGTGGTCGCGAACAACCCCGATCCGCAGCTGGCGCAGAAGCTCGCGCAGTTCCTGCTGTCCGCACCCGCGCAGACGAAGGCCGCCGAGGCCGGCAAGCAGATCCCGACCAACCGCGTCGCGAAGATGCCCGCCGCGATGCAGCAGAGCCTCGGCAACGTCGACGACCTGGTGCGCAAGGTAACGGTCGTCGACTGGACCGCAATCAACGCGCGCCGCGCGCAGTGGGATACGCGCTGGAACCGGCAGATCGAGCGGTAAGCCGTGACGGGTGCGTCACAATGGCTGGCTGTCGATCCGCAACTGGTTCACGACCGACACGACGCCGTCGACGCCCCGCGCTGTCTCGGCCGCCAGCGTGGCCTGCCCCGTGTCGGGCACTGACCCGGCAAGTGTCACGACGCCGGCGCGCACACGCACCAGCACGCGCGTCGCATTCAGCCCCGGTGCGCGGGCCAGCGCCGCGCTCACGCGCCGCATCAGCTTGCGGTCGGCCGCCTTGCGCTGCTTGGCGGCCGACGCCGTCGCCGGTGCGGCAGAAGCAACCGGCATGGATGACGGCGCGGCTGTCGCGTCCGATTGCGCAAACGCAGGCGTCAGTGCGGTACAGCACGCTGCGATCGCCAGCACGGTGCGAGAAACGGACTTCTTCAGGATGTTCATGAGGATTCCTCTTTTCGTGGAATAAGAAAAACGCCGCGTTCAGAAGCGGGTCATCATCCCGAGCGTCACGCCGGTCGTTGCGCTCGCGCCCGGTCGCAAACCCAACGCGGCGCGCGTCACCGGGTCGCGCACATAGGCGCCCGTCATGCCGTTGCGATCGAGTTCGACATACAGCTCGGTGCGCTTCGACAGAAAATACTCGGCAACCGCGTACACCGTCAGCTTGTTGCCGTCCGCACCCGGGACGTTGCCGATGCGGCGCGCGATGTCGTAGAAGCCCGCCGCGGAAAACTGCAACCGCGGCGTCGCCTGCACGAGCAGCGCCAGCGACGGGATATCGTCGTGTCGCGTCGGCGCGCCGGCGCGTTGTGCGGTCACGGCCAGCGATGCGTAGCTGGCATACAGGCGCGCGGGCCCGAACTGCAACGTGCCGCCCGTCTGGATCGTCTGCGCGGATTGCGTGCCGTCGGCGCTGTACGTCTTCGAATAGGACGCGCCGCCCATCACGTTCGCGAACGAAACCATTGCCGCCGCCGAGAAATTCGTGCCGGCGCGCGTGTTGCCCGCCACGCCGCCCGGCGAATAGCTCCCGCCGAACCGCAGGCCGCCCGCCTGGCCGAGATACTTGATCGTGTTGTTGAAGCGCGAGTCGAGCGTGAAGAAATTGCCCACGAACTGCACGCCCGGCTCCACCGTCAGCGATTGCCCGCGCCCGCCGAGCGGATCGAGCGCGATGCCGAGATCTTCGGCCGCATTGAACTGGCGGCCGAACGTGACCCGCCCGAACGCGCCCGACACGCCGACATAGGCGGCCTGCGAGAACAGCGTGCCCGGCGTCTTCAACGCGCCGGTGCCGGTGTTGTACGCGCCGTCGAGGACGAACAGCGCGGTCGTGCCGCCGCCCAGGTCCTCCTTGCCGCGTATCCCGAACTCGTTGCCGGCAATGATGTTGGTGCCGTTGAAGCCCACCTGGCTGCCGCCCTGTTGCCCGTTGACCCATCGCACGCCACCGCCGACCTGGCCGAACAGCGTCACGCTCGACTGCGCGTGCGCGCTTCCCCACAGCGCGCCGACCAGCGCCGCCGCGATCATCTTCTTCATGTCTCCTCCTGCCGCGTCGTCGCGCGGCGTTTCGTGGTACTGCTCCCGTCGAAAGGCGCCGCGGCCCGGCTGGCAGGCCGTACGCCGAATGCGATGCACCGCGATGCGATGTGCGTAGCAAGCGCTAGCGGCCGCACGCGCCGACCGTCGGCGCGGCACGCTCCGTGTCGCCCGCGAGGCGCCGCAGCGAACGCTGCGGATCGAGGCACCAGGCGCCGAGCACACCGCACGCGATCAGCACGACGCCGCACACGACACCCGCCTGTTCGAAACCGCGTGCGACCGACGCACCGTTCGCCTCGATCAGCATCCCGGTGACGACCGGCGCGCCGAGGCCGGCAAGCGACGCGAAGCCGTTGCTGAGCGCGAGCACGCCGCCGCGCTGTGCGTCGGGCGTCACCTCGGCAAGCATCGCGGGGCCGATCGAGTACATCGTCAGCGTCAGGCCGCTGCCGAGCGTCAGCAGCACGAGCTTCGCCGCGCGCGGCAGCTCGGGCACCGGCAGCATGGCCAGCATCGCGCCGGCGATGGCGAGCGTGACGGCGATGAACGTGCCGCGCCCGTGACGCGACGGCATGCCGCGCGCGAGCAAGGTTTGCGACAGCCAGGCCAGCGCGAGACTGAGCGGCGACGTGACCGCGACGAACAGCGCGAACATGCGCCCCGCCTCGTGCGGCCCGAAGCCGAGCCCGAGCTGCAGGTAGGTCGGCATCCACGTGAGCGTCATCGCGAGAATCCAGTTCGCCGCGAAGTGGCCGAGGAAGTTGCCGAGCACCGTGCGGTCGGTCAGCAGCCGCCCGTACGGCACGCGCTCGCCGCCGGCCGCGCGCGGGCCGCGCGACAGCGTGCCCTCCTCGCCGAGCACCGCCCACGCGACGCACCACACGGCCCCGAGCACCGCCAGCACCGCGAAGTTCGCGCGCCAGCCCCAGTGCGACGTGACGACCGGAATCGCGAGCCCCGCGATCAGCAGGCCGAGCGCGCTGCCCTGGTGCAGCAGCGCGACCGGGAGATTGCGCCGCGTATCGGGAAACCATTTGTAGATCGCGTGCGTCGCGACCGGCGATGCCGGCCCTTCGCCGATGCCGAGCAGCACGCGGCACGCGATGACGACCCAGATCGAGCTTGCGACGAGCATCGGCAGCTGCAGCAGCGCCCACGCAGCCGCCATCGCGAACAGCAGCCATTTCGCGGGCCAGCGGTTCGCGGCGATACCGCCCGCGACCGCCGCGACCGCGAACAGCCAGTTGAGGCTGCCGCCGATCACGCCGAACTGCGTCGGGCTCAGATGCAGGTCGCGCATCATCGGCACCGACACGAGGCCGAGCACGACCTTGTCGAGAAAATTCACCAGCATCATCAGCGCGAGCATCGTCGCGATGGACCACGCCCGTCCGGGGCGGTACTGCGCACCATTCGTCATGGCTGTCTCCTGTTTATTTGTCGTCGGCGGCCGGTGGCGTCGCGCTATCCGCCGCCGTGCTCGCCGGGCGCCGGCACCCGGTCGTCACCGTCCGGCAGGCCGAGCGAGAACTTCACCGGAAAGCGCACCGCGAGCGACCGGTCGGCCGCCACCTCGCGAGCGACGCCACGGGCGCGCACGTGCGGATCGTCGAACACCGCGCCCGCGTCGGGCACGCGCGACACCGGCAGCCCGAGCGCGCCGAGCACGCGCATCCAGTCGTCCTGCGTGCGCGTCGCGAAGGTCGCGCGCAGCAGCGCGCCCAGCGCGTGCCGATACTGCTGCCGGCCCGCGCGCTGCGCGAAACGCGGTTCGCGCAGCGCCGGATACGCGTCGCCGAGCGCCTCGGCGAACGTTGCCCAGAACTTGTCCTCGAGCGTCGCGAGCACGATGTGCCGGCCGTCGGCGGTCTCGAACAGGTCGTTGTCGGGCATCACCCAGCGCGCCGTGTCGTGCGTATCGCGGCCGGTGCGCAGCGCCCACGCGGCCGGCGCGGTCCACGCGAAGATCGCATCGTGGATCGACACGTCGAGATGCTGGCCGCGCCCGCTCGCACGTGCGCTCATCACGGCGACCGCCAGCGCGAGCGCGGCGTGCAACGCGGCCGCGTGGTCGGCCAGCCGCACGCGCGGCCGCGAGACGGTGTCATGCAACTGCGCGGGCACCGACCAGTAGCCGGCGTCGGCCAGGAAGTTCAGGTCGTGACCGGGACGGTTCGCATACGGGCCATCCTGCCCGTAGCCGGTGATCGAGCACAGCACGACGCGCGGGTTCGCGTGCGCCAGCACGTCGTAGCCGAGCCCGAGTCGCCCCATCACGCCGGGCCGGTTGCCTTCGACCACCGCATCGGCGTCGCGCACGAGATCGAGAAAGCGTGCGCGGCCGTCGGGCGTCTTCAGGTCGAGCACGATCGAGCGCTTGCCGCGGTTGAACTGCGCGAACGTGTCGGCGCCGAACTGCCGCAACGCGTCGCCGCCCGGCGGCTCGACCTTGGTCACGTCGGCGCCGAGCTGGCGCAGCAACGCACACGCATGCGGGCCGGGCAGCAGCTGCCCGGCGTCGACGATCCGCACGCCGCGCAGGCACGACCAGGCCGGTGCGTCGCCCGCATCGGCGGCAGGCCACGCGCCCCGTGCGTCGTCGCGGGCCGTCATGCAGCGCCGCCCGCGGCGGCCGGCTCGAGAATCGCCTTCGCGATCGTGTTGCGCTGGATCTCGCTGGTGCCGGTCAGGATCCGGAACATCCGCAGCTTGCGGAACGTCTGCTCGACCGGATGGCCGCGCGTGACGCCGACGTTGCCGTGGATCTGCACGGCCTTGTCCGCGACCTCGAAACAGCGCTCCGACACGTAGAGCTTGCAGGCGGCGGCCGTCATCCGCAGGTCGGCGCCCGCATCGGCGAGCGCGGCCGTATGCGCGATCATGCTTTCGCATGCCCACAGCGCGGCGGCCATGTCGGCGAGCATGTGCTGGATCGCCTGGAACCGCGCGATCGGGCCGCCGAACTGCCGGCGCGTGCGCGCGTAATCGAGCGACGCGCGGTACGCCGACATCGCGAGGCCGAGCATCGTCGGGCAATGCAGCAGCCGGTTCACGTTGATGCGCGACATGCCGAGCCGGAAGCCGTTGCCGAGCCCGCCGAACACGTTCTCGCGCGGCACGCGCACGTCGACGAAGCGGATGTCCGCATCGATGTGCTGGCCGGACATCGGCACGTATTCGTGCTCGACGCTCACGCCGGGCAGGTCGAGATCGACCAGCACGGCCGTGATCTGCGGCGGCGTCGCGGACGCATCGGTCACGCACATCACGATCGCGAAATCGGCGAACGGCGCGCCGCTGATGTAGTGCTTCGTACCGTTGATCACGAGCGCATCGCCGTCCTCGACCACCGTGGTGCGGATGCTCATCGCGTCCGAGCCCGAGTGCGGTTCGGTCAGCGCGAAGCACGTCGATTTCTCGCCGCGCATCACCGGCTTGAAATAGCGCTCGAGCTGCGCGGGCGTCGCGTACTTCAGCATGTTGCCGACGCGCGGCGGCCCGCCGAGTTCGCCGAGCACGTGCGGCGCGAGCGCGGCGCCGCTCGCGGCGAGGTCGGCCTTCAGCGCGCACACCTCGGCGATCGACAGACCCTGCCCGCCGATCTCGACGGGCAGGCTCGCCGTGTAGAAGCCGAGCGCGGCCGAACGTTGCCAGACGCGGCGCAGCACGTCGCGCGGCCACACGTCTTCCGAGTCGAGCCGCAGCTCGCGCTCGATCGGACGCAGTTCGTCGTCGACGAAGCGCAGCACGGCCGCGCGCAGCGCGACGAATTCAGGGCGTTGCAGATGATCGAACATGGCGGGTTCCTTCAGTTGACGCGGCGCGTGACACCGCGCCAGTACGGCTCGCGCACGAGCTTGCGGGCGATCTTGCCGTTCGCGTTCTTCGGCAGCTCGGCGACGAAATCGATGGAGCGCGGCAGCTTGTAGTCGGCCAGCTGCGCGCGGCAATGCGCGACGAGATCGTTCTCCTGCGGATCTCGGCCGGCACGCAGCACGACCACGGCCTTCACGGCCTCGCCCCACTTGTCGTCGGGCACGCCGACCACGCAGGCCTCGAGCACGCCTTCGTGCCGGTACAGCGCCGCTTCGACTTCGGTCGGATACACGTTGAAGCCGCCCGAGATGATCATGTCGTGCTTGCGGTCGACCAGATAGATGAAGCCGTCGCGATCGGTGCGCGCGAGGTCGCCCGTGTGCAGCCAGCCGTCGACCAGCACCTCGCGTGTCAGCTCCGGCGCATTCCAGTAGCCCTGGAACACGTCCGCGCCGCGAATCACGATCTCGCCGATCGCGTCGCCTTCGACTTCGCGCCCGTCGGCATCGACCACCCGCACCTCGGTTTCCCCGAGCGGCCGGCCGCACGACGCGAGGCGCTCGCGGTCGTGCAGCAGCGCGTGCGCGTGGTCGGCGATACCGAGCCGCGTGACGCCCGACGTCGATTCGCTCGCGCCGTAGCCTTGCGACAGCACGGGGCCGATGCGCGCCCACGCTTCCTCGATGCGCGCCGGCGCCATCGGCGCCGCGCCGTAGCCGAGCACCTTCAGGCTGCGCAGGTCGGCCTGCGCGAGCTCGGGCGCGTTCAGCAGCATGTTGACCATCGCCGGCACCATGAACGTGTGCGTGATGCGCTGGCGCGCCGCCTCGGCGAGGAAATGCGCGGGCTCGAACGCGTCGAACAGCACGAGCGTCGCGCCGCAGAACAGGTACGGCTGCATCAGCATCCCGGACGCATGCGTGATCGGGCCGATCAGCGCGAGCCGGTCGCCGGGCTGCGCGGGGCGATCCATCCCCAGCACGATCTTGCGCAGGGACGCGAGCCGGTTGCCGTAGCTCTGCATCGCGGCCTTGATGCGCCCCGTCGAGCCGGACGAGAAATGCAGCACGGCGAGATCGTCCGGCGCCGGCTGATAGTCGGGCGGCGTATCGCTGCCCTTCGCGACCAGCGTGTCGTAGTCGAGATAGCCGGCCACCGCACCGCCGATCGACACGAACCGCTCGACCGACGCAAAGCCCGGCGAATCGGGCGTGTAATCCGTGTAGCCGCGCCCGCCGATGAACGCGGCGGGCGCGCAGTTGCCGACGACGTCGGCCGCCTCGGCCGCCGTGAAGCGCGGATTCAGCGCCGCTTTCACGAGGCCGGCCTTGTACAGCGCGCATTCGATCTCGACGAGCTCGATGCAGTTGCGCGCCTGCACGGCGATGCGGGTACCGGGCGCGAAGCCGAGGCCGCGCAGCGCATTCGCGAGCCGGGTCGAGCGCTCGTCGAGCTGGCGGTACGTGACGGCACGGTCGCGGTGGATCACGGCGGGCTGGCTGCCCCAGTAGCGGGCCGCACGCCGCAGGAAGTAGGCGAAGCTCAAAACGATTCTCCTGGTCGAACAGTGCCGCCAGTCTGTAAGATGCCCAGGCATCACCACAATGCATCACCGGATATAAAGTCATAACCGACAGGAATCCCCCGATGGACACGCGCGATCTGGAGTACCTGCTGGCCGTCGAGCGGCACGGCAGCATCGGCAAGGCCGCCGAGGCGCTGGGGCTGTCGCAGCCGGCGCTCACCAAAGCCGTGCAGCGGCTGGAAGGGCAAGTCGGCGTGACGCTGTTCGAGCGCACCGCGAACGGGATGACGCCGACGCCGGCCGGCGCACGCTTCGTCGCGCGGGCGCAGCGGATCGCGCTCGAGTTCGATGACGCGATGCAGGAGATGCGCGCGATCCGCGGCGGCGAACAGGGCGTGGTGCGGATCGGCTACTCGCCGACCGTGCCCAATGCGTTCGTGCTCGGTGCGTGCCGGCAACTGATCCGCGAACGGCCGGCCGCGCGGCTGCGGCTGCGCTGCCGGCTCGCGCGCGAACTGCTCGACCTGCTCGCGGCCGGCGAACTCGATCTCGTCGTCGCGCCCGAACCGCAGCAGCGGGACGCCGGGCTCGACACCATCGCGCTGTTCGACGACCGGCTGACGGTGCTCGCCGATGCCGCACACCCGCTGCAGCGCAAGCGCGGGCTCACGCTCGCGGATCTCGCCGATCAGGAATGGCTGCTGCCGGAAGCGACGATTCCCGTGCGGCACCGGATCGACGACGCGTTCCGCGCACGCGGCCTGCCCGCGCCGCGCCTGCGCATCGAGACGGACTTCGGCAATACCTCGCTGCTGCAACTGTTGCGCGGCACGCCGCTGCTGTGTGTCGGCGGCGCGGATGCGCTCGACCAGGTGACCGGGTTGCGCGCGCTCGACCTGCGGGCCGGCGAGCTCGACCTGGACCGCCGCATCGGCGCGATGCACCGGGCAGGCGCGTACGTGCCGCCGCTGGCGCAGCGGATGATCGCGCTGCTGCGGGAAAGCGTGGGGTAGGCGCGGGAAGCGCCGCGACCATCGACCATCATTTGCGGGAGTGATGTCACTCCCCTTTTTCTGCGGATTTGACCGGGGGCACGGTGCCGACAACACTAGCCCGCAGTGCTGCACAGACGGCACGCGCCCGCCTCCCCCTTCAGAGTCCGCCATGTATCCGACCGACACCGTGCAATCCCCGAGCGCCGCCCGCCCGCTCGCCGACCGGCAACTACGCCGAATCGTCATCGCCTCCGTCGCCGGCAACGCGATGGAGTGGTACGACTTTTTCGTATACGGCACGGCCGCGGCGCTCGTGTTCGGCCATGTGTTCTTCCCGCCCGGCGCATCGGCGCTCACGGGCAGCCTCGCCGCGTTCGCGGCCTTCGCGCTCGGCTTCGTCGCGCGGCCGCTCGGCGGGATCGTGTTCGGCCACGTCGGCGATCGCTACGGGCGCAAGGCGTCGCTCGTGTGGACGCTGCTGATCATGGGCGCGTCGACGTTCGCGATCGGCCTGCTGCCGACCTATGCGCAGATCGGCGTGTGGGCGCCGGCCGCGCTCGTCGTGCTGCGCCTGCTGCAAGGCGTCGCGTCCGGCGGCGAATGGGGCGGCGGCGTGCTGATGATCAGCGAGAACGCGCCGCCGGAACAGCGCGGCTACTACGCCGCATGGAGCCAGCTCGGCGTGGGCGGCGGCTTCGTGCTGTCGTCGGCCGCGTTTCTCGCCGCGCAGGCATTGCCGGACGATGCGTTTCGCACGTGGGGCTGGCGGCTGCCGTTCCTCGCGAGCATCGTGATCTTCGCGATCGGCATCTATATCCGCCGTCATCTGCCGGAAAGCCGCGACTTCGAGCAGGCCGGCAAGCGCGGCGCGCACACGCACCTGCCGATCGTCGAATGCATTCGTCGCCATCCGAAGGAAATCCTGCTCGCGATGGGGCTGCGCGTGGCCGAGAACGGCGGCGCGTACATCTTCCTCGCGTTCTCGCTCGTCTACGGCAAATACGTCGGCATCCCGAACGGCGTGATGCTGACCGGCGTGATGATCGCGATGATCGTCGAGATGGGCGCGATGCTCGCGTGGGGCAAGCTGTCCGACCGGATCGGCCGCAAGCCCGTGTACCTGATCGGCGCGCTGAGCCTCGTCGCGTGCGCGTTCCCGTTCTTCTGGCTGCTCGACACGCGCGTGACGCCGCTCGTGTGGCTCGCGCTCACGGTCGGCACCGCGGTGAGCCACGGCGCGATGATCGGCACGCTGCCCGCGCTCGTCGGCGAGCTGTTCAGCACCGAGGTGCGTTACTCCGGTGTCGCGCTCGGGCATGAAGTCGCATCGATCTTCGCGGGCGGGATGTCGCCGCTGATCGCGACCGCGCTGCTCGCGCGCTATCACGCGTCGTGGCCCGTCTCGCTGTTCCTCATCGCGCTCGGCCTCGTGACCGTCGCGACGCTGTGCGTGATGCGCGAAACGCGCGTCGCGCCCGACGCCGGCACGCGCGGCGATACGGCATGAGCGTGCGGCACGTGCGCGCCGCCTCCGCTTCCGTTCCCGTGCGCTTGCCAGCGGGTGTCGGACACACCGGCTCGCGGTGCCATGTGCGCGCTTTCGTGGCACCGCGACCGCGCGCGACATCGACGTCCGGGCTACGCGTCTTGCCCGCTTCGCCCGCCGTCGAACACCGGCGCCAATCCCAGATGATCGAGCAACCGCGCGAATTCGCCGAGCCGCTGCCGCATGTACGCGGGCACGTCGACGTCCGCATAGTCGTGGAAGCCGGCCCCCGTGCGCACGCCATCACGCCCGGTTTCCATGTTGCGCACGACGCTCGCGGCCGGCGCGAAGCGCGGGCCGATCTCCCCGGCCAGGTACTTCGACGCGTAGTACAGGATGTCGCAGCCGCCCCAATCGATGAATTCGAGCAGCCCGAGCACCGCGAAGCGCGGGCCGAAGCCGGTGCGGATGGCCGTGTCGATGTCCTCCGCACTCGCGACACCCTCCTCGACCATCCGCGCGGCCTCGTTCATCGCGAGCGCCTGGATGCGCGGCACGATGTAGCCGGGCGCCGGCCCGCAGATCACCGGCTTCTTGCCGACGCGTTCGAGCAGCGCGGCGAGCGCGTCGACCACCGACGGGTCGGTGGCGTCGCCGCGGCTGATCTCGACGAGCGGCATCAGCAACGCCGGGTTCAGCCAGTGCGCGTTCAGCATCCGTTCGGGGCGCACGACATGGCGCTGCAATTCGGTGACGACGAACGTCGACGTGGTCGACGCAATCGTTGCGCGCGCATCGACATGCGCGCCGAGCCAGCGCAGCGCGTCGGCCTTCGCGTCGAGCACTTCGGGCAGCGCCTCGAACACGACCTCTGCCTCGCGCACGGCTGCCGCGGCGCCATCCCGAGAAACGATCTCGATGCGCGCGACGACCGTCTCGGCCTGCGCGGCATCGATGCGTCCGAGCGCAACCTGCGCATGCAGCGGCCTGGCGATCTCGTCACGCGTGCGATCGTCGAAGGCGCGTTGGCCAGCCGCATCGCGCCGCTTGAAGTCGATCAGCGTCACGTCGATTCCGGCAAAGGCAAACACGAGCGCGATCCCCTGCCCCATGCGCCCCGCGCCGAGCACGTGCATGCGCGTCACCTCGACGGCCGCGCTCATGCTGAAGCGCCCGCGACGCCCGTGACACCCGCGTCGAGCAGCACACGCATCGCGTCCTTCGACAATGCCGCGATCCCGAGCCGCTCCAGCGTGCGCCCTTCCGCATACAGGTCGCGCACCGCGACCGCGCTCGCGATGCTCAGCAGCCCCTGCGCGACCGGCGTCGGCACGCCGGCCCAGCGCCCGCACGACACGATGAACGACAGCCCGAGCCGGGTGTCCTCGAGCATGTAGCGATGGGCACGCAGATCGATCTTCTCGCGCCAGTCGCCGCTATCGGTCAGCTTGCCGTGCGCGCCGCGCCCGTACATCCACTCGTCGCCTTCCGCCGCGTAGTGATCCGCGAGCGGGAAATGCGGCGCGCGGTAGCCGAGCGCTTCGCGCACCGCGATGCGCTCGGCATCCAACGCGTTCGTCACGCGGCGGATCGACGGCTGCGTGCCTTCGTTGTGGATGTCCCATGCGTCGAAGTGTTCGAGCGGCCCGGCGTTCATCAGGATCAGCGGCGGATGGATCACGGGCCCCGCGTTCATCAGCGCGCCGGACAACGCATCGTTGACCGGCTCGACCGACGGATAGCCCGCGCGCAGCACGTCGAACGCCCAGCCGGCCGCATGCGCCGGAAATACGCCGGTCGGCAAGCGCGTTGCGTACGCGCTGATCACGACGTCGTTGTCGCCATGCTTGCGCACCAGGTACGGCAGCGTGCCCGTCTCCGCGAATGCGACGCGCGAACGGTTGCCGGCGTCGGCCGCCGCCCGCGCGAACACGAAGCTGCCGAACGTGCCGGGCGGCAGGAACACGACCTGGCCATCCTCCAGCAGCGGCGCGACCTGCGCGGCAAGCGCGTCGTGCGACGTAGCCGGCAGCGGCACCACGACGAGTTGCGCACCGCGCAGCGCGACCGCGAGCTCGCCGGTCAGGCGAATCGCCCCCGGTGCATCGCCGAGCGGCACCGCGCGCTTACCGCGATAGTCGGTCACGTTCAGCACGCCAAGCTCGCGCAGGCGCGCATGCGGCTCGCGGTCGCGCCGCCACCACGTCACGTCGTGGCCCTTTTCGAGCAGGTCGATCGCCGCCGCATGGCAGCCGTGGCCGCCGCCCAGAACACATACCTTCATCGTCTTCTCCCGGTGATTGAGTGCTTCCGAGACTACGCGGCCGCCTTCACCGCGTCGCTTCAAAACGCGCAACGGCGCGCCCGTTCGCGCAACGCAATCGCGGCGATGCGCATGCCGCCGCGCCCGCCGCATCCGCTATGAGGTCCGTGAATGGATATCGCCCTGTCCCGCCATGCGCCGAACCGGCTCGGCACGCTGCACGCCCCCGACGAAGTCGAACGCGCGGTCGCGCACCGGCTCGGGCCGCACCGGATGGCCGCGCGTGGCCGTGATCCGTTTCATGCGGAGCTGTACGAAGTGCCGCTGCATCACGGCGCGCTGCTCGAACTCTGCTACGGCCGCGAAACGCGCATCGATTTCGGCGACGACGCCGAACACTTCCTGTTCAGGCTGACGCTCGCCGGTGCATGCGAGCTGCAGGCCGGCAGCGTCATCGCGCGCGCCGGCCCCGGCGATCTGACCGTGTCGTCACCGGCGCTCGCGAGCCGCCTGAGCACGAGCCCCGATTGCCGCAACCTCGTGCTGCGGCTCGAACGCGGCGCGCTCGAACGCAAGTTGCAGGACATGCTGACGTAGTGAGCGCTCACCGCGCGCCCGTTGAGATTCGCCCGATGCAGGCGTACCCTTTTGTTACGGGCGCGCGCAGCCGTTTCGCCGGTTGCGCCGCTGCTGCCGGGAGAGTGTCGATGAAG
>NZ_JAAGPH010000176.1:0-13698 GCF_017104705.1 Burkholderia sp. Se-20373
CCCGGCCGTTGCTCGGCCGTTGCTTGGCCGTCTCGGCGGCGCGGCGTGTCCGGCCGTTCAGGCCTGCCGCGCCGCGAGGCCGCCGGAAGCGGCCGGGTGCACGACGATGCGGTTGCGCCCGCCTTCCTTCGCGCGATACAGCGCGTCGTCGGCGAGCTTCAGCGCGCCCTGCATGTCGTCGTCGTGTTCGGGATAGCTGGTCGTCACGCCGATGCTCACCGTCAGGCGGCCGGCGGAACCGGCGTCGTGCCGGATGCCGAGGTCGAGGATGCCGGTGCGGATCGTCTCGGCGATCGTCACCGCGCCGTCCGTGTCGATGTCGGGCAGCACGACGACGAATTCCTCGCCACCGTAGCGCGCCGCGTAATCGGCCGGGCGGCGCAGGCAGCCGGCGATGCAGTGGCCGACCGCGGCGAGCGCGTCGTCGCCGGCCTGGTGCCCTTGCGTGTCGTTGTAGCGCTTGAAGTAGTCGACGTCGATGAACAGCAGCGACAGCGCGTGCTGCGAGCGCGCGGCACGGCGCCATTCGCGCGCGAGCGTGACGTCGAGCATCCGGCGGTTGTCGAGGCCCGTGAGGCCGTCGGTGCGCGCGAGCGCCTGCAGTTCGGTTTCCGCGCGGTGGCGCTTGCGCAGCTGCACGTCGAGCAGCAGCGACAGGCCGACGAAGCCGATCGCGAGCGCGACCATCGCGGAGCCGATCGGAATCGCACGGTCGTACCACGCGGCGTAGGTATCGGCTTCCGAGCGCGCGACCATGATGATGAGCGGCAGGTTCTCGAGGTGCCGGAACACGTACAGGCGCCGCACGCCGTCGATCGACGCGGTGTCGGCGAAGCTGCCTTCATTGGCGGTCATGAACCGCCGGAACGTGCTGGCACGGCTGATGTCGCGGCCGACGATCTTCGGGTCGTACGGCTCGCGCGCGAGCATCCTGCCGTCCGTGTTGATCAGCGCGATCGAGCCGCGATCGCCCAGCGACAGGCGCGAGAACAGGTTCTGGAAATATTCGAGCCGGATCGACATCACGGCGACGCCGCCGAACGAGCCGTCGGGCTTCGTGATCCGCCGGCTGAGCGCGACGCTCGGCGAGCCGCCGCGCATCCGCGAGTGATACGGGGGGCTGACGTACAGGCCGGCGTCGGGGTGATCGCGGTGCACGACGAAGTAAGGTTCGTTGCCGAAGTTGGCCTTGCGCGGCACGTCGCTCTTGCCGTCGACCTCGATGTCGCCCTTCGCGTCGAGCACGTAGATCCCGCCGAGGTACTTGGCCGTCGTCGCACGGTCGAACAGCACCTGGCGGCGCAGCGGCATCGGCAGCTTGACGACCTCGGGGTCGTTCTCGCCTTCGACGACGGCCTGCAGCGACAGCGAATAGATCTCGATGTTGCGCTCGATGTCCCACGACGCCATCAGCGCCAGATTCTGCTGCATCGCGATCGAGCGGTCGTGCGCGTCGATGCGGCCCTCGTACAGCACGACCCCGCACAGGAGCAGCAGGACCAGCGCGATCAGCAGCCCGGTATAGAAGATCAGGTGCGGCAGCAGGAACCGGCGCAGATGCGCGGCGACACGGCTCGTCAGGCCGGATTCGCTGGGCATTGCGTAGTCGGTTTCTGCCATGGTCGGTGGATCGGTGGGCATTGCCGCCGGGAGGCGGGCCGATGCGATTGTTCGTATGTCGTGCCGGCGGCGATCCGGTACGCGGCCATTCCGACGCCTTCCTGCCGGCCGGCGGGGAAAATGGACGCCGATTATCGTTAATCGCGGCCAGATATACCGGTAAATCAAGCATGCACTGGTGACATCTGCGCCGATTCAGCGATCGGACGAATCGGGCAACGCGAATTCAACGGAGTATAACGCGCGCGTCCGCACGCGCGAGAAATGTTGCGGATGGTTGATCCCGATCAAATTACTGTGTAATCCCGTGCTTGCGAATCCCGGGCAGAACGTTGTGGCACAAGGCGTTGCGGCATGAACGGTTGCGGCGTGCGGCATGCAGCCGCCGATTATTCGTTTCAACGGCCGGGCGAACGTGAAAACGAAAAACGGGCGGCCGTGGCGGCCGCCCGTTTCGTGAAGCACGCCTGCGCTTAACCGCCGTGCTGTTGTGCCTTGAACGCGAGGCGGAACCGGTGCAGCAGCGGCTCGGTATAGCCGCTCGGCTGCGACGTGCCCTGCAGCGCGAGCGCGCACGCGGCCTTGAACGCGGTCGACTGGTCGTAGCCGGGCGCCATCGGGCGATAGTTCGGGTCGCCGGCGTTCTGCTGGTCGACGACGCGCGCCATCCGCTTGAACACGTCGAGCACGAATGCCTCGGTGATCACGCCGTGGCGCAGCCAGTTCGCGATGTGCTGGCTCGAGATGCGCAGCGTGGCGCGGTCTTCCATCAGGCCGACGTCGTGGATGTCGGGCACCTTCGAGCAGCCGACGCCCTGTTCGACCCAGCGCACGACGTAGCCGAGGATGCCCTGCGCGTTGTTCTCGACTTCGCTCAGGATCTCGGCCTCGCTCCACGCGGCGCGCTCGACGACCGGCACGGTCAGCAGGCCTTCGAGCAGCGCGTCGCGTTCGCTGGCGTACGGCGTCTTCTCGAGCGCCTGCTGGACGGCCTGCACGTCGACGAGGTGGTAGTGCAGTGCGTGCAGCGTCGCGGCGGTCGGCGACGGCACCCAGGCGGTGTTCGCGCCGGCGCGCGGATGCGCGATCTTCTGCTCGAGCATCGCGTGCATCAGGTCCGGCATCGCCCACATGCCCTTGCCGATCTGCGCGCGGCCGCGCAGGCCGGCCGACAGGCCCGCGAGCACGTTGTTGCGCTCGTACGACTGGATCCACGCCGACGACTTCATGTCGCCCTTGCGGATCATCGGGCCCGCTTCCATCGCGGTGTGCATCTCGTCGCCGGTGCGGTCGAGGAAGCCGGTGTTGATGAAGGCCACGCGCGCGGCGGCCGCGGCGATACACGCGGCGAGGTTCACGCTGGTGCGGCGCTCCTCGTCCATGATGCCCATCTTCAGCGTGTTGCGCGGCAGGTTGTACAGATCCTCGATGCGCGCGAACAGCGTATCGGCGAACGCGACTTCGACCGGGCCGTGCATCTTCGGCTTCACGATGTAGATCGAGCCGGTGCGCGAGTTGCGCTTGGCCTTCAGGTCGTGCAGCGAGCACAGCACCGTGACGACACCGTCGAGGATCCCTTCGGGAATCTCGTTGCCGTCGCGGTCGAGCACCGCGCCGTTGGTCATCAGGTGGCCGACGTTGCGCACGAACAGCAGCGAGCGGCCGTGCAGCGACAGCGTGCCGCCGGCGGGCGTGGTGTATTCGCGGTCGGCGTTCAGGCGGCGCGTGAAGGTCTTGCCGCCCTTCGCGACTTCCTCGACCAGCGTGCCCTGCATCAGGCCGAGCCAGTTGCGGTAGAGCTGGACCTTGTCTTCCGCGTCCACTGCCGCGACCGAATCCTCGCAGTCGATGATCGTGCTGACCGCGGCTTCGAGCACGACGTCCTTCACGTTCGCGAGATCGGCGCGGCCGATCGGCGTCGACGCGTCGATCTGGATCTCGAGGTGCAGGCCGTTGTGCTTCAGCAGGATCGCGGACGGCGCGTCGGCCGCGCCCTGGTAGCCGACGAACTGCGCCGGCTGCGCGAGGCCCACGATGCCCTTCGCGGTTTCGACGGCGAGCTGGCCGTCCTGCACGCGGTAGCGCAGCGCGTCGCGGTGCGAGCCGCTCGCGAGCGGCGCCGCGTTGTCGAGCACGTTGCGCGCGTAATCGATCACGCGCTGGCCGCGCGTCGGGTTGTAAGCCGTGGTGCGCTCTGCGCCGCCGTCTTCCGGCAGCGCGTCGGTGCCGTACAGCGCGTCGTACAGGCTGCCCCAGCGGGCATTCGCGGCGTTCAGCGCATAGCGTGCGTTCGACAGCGGCACGACGAGCTGCGGGCCGGCCTGCGTGGCGATCTCGCTGTCGACGTTCGCGGTGGCTGCCGCGACGTTCGACGGAACCGGCACGAGGTAGCCGATCTGTTCGAGGAACGCGCGATACGCGGCGTGGTCGCGCACGGGGCCGGGGTGCGCACGGTGCCAGGTGTCGAGTTCCTGCTGCAGGCGGTCGCGTTCCGCGAGCAGCTCGCGGTTGCGCGGCGCCAGGTCGTGCACCAGCGCCGAGAAACCGCTCCAGAACGCGGCCTTGTCGATGCCGGTGCCCGGCAGCGCTTCGTTTTCAATGAACTGGCTCAGCGCTGGCGCGACTTGCAGTCCTGCTTGGTCGATCATCGTTAATCCTCCCGGGGAAAAAATCGCGCGCGGCTTTGGCTGGTTACGCTGCGACGCTTTGTGTGCCGGCGCGGGCGATCTGCGCGTCCTGTTCGGACTTTACGCCAGACACGCCGATCGCGCCCGCGATCCGGCCGCCGACCGTGACCGGCACGCCGCCTTCGAGCAACCCCGTCAGCGGCGCACTGAGAAACGCGGTGCGGCCACCGTTGATCATATCCTCATACGCTTTCGTCTCGCGCCGGCCGAGCGCCGCCGCACGCGCCTTGTCCTGCGCGATATACGTGCTGGCCGGCGATGCACCGTCCAGGCGCGCAAAAGCGAGCAGGTGGCCGCCGTCGTCGACGACGGCGATCGACACGGCCCAGCCGTGGCGTTCCGCTTCCGCGCGGGCGGCGGCGAGCATGCGGTCGGCATCGGCGAGTTCGAGTTCGGGTTTCGTCTGCATGGCAATCCTCCGGAATCAGGTCAGTTGACGAGATGGTTGTCGACGAGCTCGATCCAGTGGCGCACGGGCGTGCGGCCTGCGCCGTTCAGGTGAGTCTGGCAGCTGACGTTGGCCGTGACAATCAGATCCGGCCGCGCGGCTTCGAGCGCGTCGAGCCGGTTGTCGCGCAGTTTCGTCGCGAGTTCGGGCTGTGTCAGTGAATACGTGCCGGCCGAGCCGCAGCACAGATGGCCGTCGGCGACATTCGTCAGATCGAAGCCGAGCTGCGTCAGGATGCGCTCAACCGCGCCGCCGAGGCGCTGCGCGTGCTGCAGCGTGCACGGGCAGTGCACCGCGATGCGGCGTGGCGTCGACCCGGCCAGCGCGTCGAGCGGCTCGGCCGCGATCACTTCGGCGAGATCGTGTGCGAGCGCGCTGACACGCTGCGCCTTCTCCGCATAGACGGGGTCGGAGCGCAGCAGGTCGCCGTATTCCTTGACGAAGGCGCCGCAGCCGCTCGCCGTCAGCACGATCGCTTCCGCGCCGGCTTCGATCGCCGGCCACCAGGCGTCGATGTTGCGGCGTGCGCGGGCGAGGCCGGCCTCCTGCGCGTTCAGGTGATATTCGGTCGCGCCGCAGCAGCCGGCTTCGCGCGCCGGGCTCACGCTGATGCCGAGGCGGTCGAGCACGCGCGCGGCGGCCTCGACGCGCAGCGTGCGGTCGAGCCCATCGGTGCGCACCGCCGCCGCGAAGCGACCGAGGGCGCCGATGATGCCGTCCGGACTCACGGGCCCGGCGACCACGGCCGGTGCGGAAAGCGTGTCGGGCGCGTTCATGCCGGTGCTCCGTCGCGCCGGAGATGGGTCGCCAGCGCGAGCGTCACGCGCGCGTTCGCGATCAGCGGCGGCGCCACCACGCGGCCGTCGGGCAGCACGAACACCGACGATTCGCCGTCCGCCGCATCGACGGCTTCCAGCACCCGCTCGGCCGCGCGAATTTCTTCGTCCGACGGCGTGAACACCGCGTTGATGACCGGAATCTGCGAAGGATGAATCGCGAAGCGGCCGACGAACCCCATCGATTTCGCGCGCAACGTCGACTCCTTCAGGCCGTCGAGATCGTTCAGCGTGTGATAAACCGTCTGAATCGGTCCGTTCAGCCCGGCCGCGCGCGACACCACCACGCAACGCGCGCGACACACTTCGAGCGTGAAGTTGTCGACGCCGATCCGTAGGTCGGCGCGCAGGTCGCTTTCGCCGAGCCCGATCCGCTCCAGCCGCGGCGACGCGGTCGCGAGCTGGTAGGCCGTCTCCACGCCATACGCCGATTCGATCAGGATCTGGATCCCCGCGTCGCTGCCGAGCGCATCGAGCCAGCCCGCGACTTCCTGGATATGCGCGGGAAAATCGCACTTCGGCAGGCGCAGCGCCTGCAGCGCGGGCAGTGCGATCGCCTCGACGTCGTCGCGGCACCATGGACTCCCGATCGGGTTGACGCGCACGTAGGTCGGCTTCGGCGGGCGGCCCGCGAGGATCGCGGCGGCGGCGTTGCGGGCGTCGATCTTGTGGCTCGCCGGCACGGCGTCCTCGAGATCCAGCACGATCGCATCGGCGTCGCTCGCGTAGGCCTTCTCGACCACCTGCGTCTTGTGCGCAGGCACGTACAGATAGCTGCGGCAGGTTGCGCTCTGTTTCAAATCACACCTCGTTCGGTCAAATCGGCCAGGTCCTGCGGTTCCAGTCCCAATGCGCCGAATACTTCATCGTTGTGCGCGCCGCGCGACGGCCCGCCCCAGCGGATCGCGCCGGGGGTGTCGGACAGCCGGAACGGCACGTTGTGCGTGCGGAACGCGCCCAGTTCGGCGTCGGCCACGGAGACGACCGAGCCGAGCGCCGCATACTGCGGATCGTCGAGCACGTCTGCCACGTCGTAGATCGGCGCGACGGCCGCCTCCGCGCGTTCGAACTCGTCGAGCACCTCGGCGCGCGTGCGCTGCCCGATCCAGCCGCCCACCGCCGCGTCCAGTTCGTCCGCATGCTTCGCGCGCTCGACGCCGGTCGCGAACCATGGCTGGTCGATCAGGTCGGCGCGGCCGACGAGCCGCATCACGCGCTCGGCGATGCTGTGCGCCGACGTCGACAGCGCGACCCACTTGCCATCCGACGTGCGATACACACCGCGCGGCGAATTGTTCGGCGAGCGGTTGCCGGTGCGCTCGGGCACGCGCCCCGTCTGGTCGTAGCTCGCGACCTGCGCGCCCATCGCCGCGAGCATCGTCTCGATGATCGCGAGATCGACCACCTGCCCACGCCCGGTGCGATCGCGCGCCTTCAACGCCGTCATGATCGCGAACGCGGCGGTCAGCCCCGCCACCGTGTCCGCCAGCGGAAACGACGGCAGCAGCGGCGGCCCGTCCGCCTCGCCGGTCGCCGCCGCCAGCCCGCTCATCGCCTCCGCGAGCGTGCCGAAGCCGGGGCGGCGGGCATACGGGCCGAACTGGCCAAAGCCCGTCACCCGGACGAGCACGAGCCGCGGATTGATCGCGGACAGCACGTCGTAGCCGAGCCCCCAGCGCTCCAGCGTGCCGGGCCGGAAATTCTCGACCACGACGTCGGCCTGCGCCGCCAGCTCGCGGAAGATCCGCTGGCCGTCGGCCGTGCCGAGATTCAGCGTGACCGCGCGCTTGTTGCGCGCGACCACTTTCCACCACAACGGGACGTCATCGCGGCGCGCGCCGTACTTGCGCGCCGGATCGCCCGTCGGATGCTCCACCTTGATCACGTCGGCACCGTAGTCGGCGAGCATCGTCGCCGCGAGCGGGCCGGCGAACAGCGTCGCGGCGTCGATCACGCGAATGCCGCCGAGCGGCGCGCGGCTGGCGCTGTCCGACGCCGTATCGGCGTCGACTTCCCCGGTTTCCACAGAGGCCATGGCGTTCTCCTGCGAGATGGATTGCACGGGCGCGCCGTGCGCCGACATCATCTGCATGACTAATCATCATGCGACGAGGCAGGCATGGCGCGCGACCCGCGGCTTAGACCGCGTTGATCCGATAGATCGGGAAATACGTCTCGATCTTCCCGTTCAGGTAATCGGACGCCAGCTTCGGCACGTCGTCGAAATCGAAGATCTCGGTCGGTTCCTGGCCGATCCAGCCGGTCGACTCCTGGAAGTCGCGGATCGTGATGCTGTCGTCGTAACGCCACGCGTGCGTGTGGATGTGCAGGCGGCGGTTGATGCACTCCGTCGCGCGCAGGTTCCACAGGCGCATCCCGGTTTTCCAGCCGACCGTCGCGACGATGCCGGTGCGGCCCGTCACGCGCATCGTCGCGCGATACAGTGCGCCGCCGAGATTGTCGAGGAAGATCGAGACGCCGCGGCCGCCGCTCAGCTCGGCGATCGTGTCGGCGAACACGCGCTCCGACTCCCGGTAACGTGCCTGATATTCCGGATCGGCCCGGTAGCGCGCCTCGTCATACGCGAGATCCGGAAACTTGCGGCGGTCGACCGGCGTGATGCCGAGCTTCGCGAGCTCCTCGAGCCGGCGATCGTTGCTCGCCGTCATCGCGACGCGAAAGCCCTCGCGCTTCGCGAGCTGCAGCTCGGCAAGCGTCGTGCCGCCACCCCAGCCGAACACCAGGTTGTCGGCCGGATCGACGTCCGGCAGCTGCGAACGCCAGCACGCCGACGCGACCTTCCAGTTGTCCCATGCGGTGAAGTAGCGGCCGTAGGTCGCCCATTGCAGCAGCGAGTGGCGGCTGTCGGTCGGCACCGGCACCAGGTTGTCGGCGCGCATCTTGGTGCGCTGCGCCATCACGCCGATCGTGCCCGGCGCGTCGTACGCGTAGACGAGTTCGGCGAACCCGTATTCGTCGCGCTTGCCGAACGGCATCACCATGCAGATCTCGCCGTCCTTCAGCGCACTGACCGCGCTGCCGCGCTCGAGCACGCGCACCAGCGCGCCGTTGCCCAGCACGATCTTGTCCTCGCGGCGCTGGCGGCAGATATCGACCGGGTTGCGCGACAGCGCATGGTCGAGGTTCGCTTCCCACGATCCGTACAGCGGCTCGACGAGCACCTCGTCGGCTTCGAGACTGGAAAATTCGAAGGTTTCGCGGCGCAGCTCGCCCGCGACGGGCGGCTGCTGTCGGGTCGGTTCCGGTCCCGCGTAGAGAACCCATGCATCGGTCTTGATCATCGCCATTCCTCGGTAAACGGTTGATGTGTGCAAAAGCGCGCCGAACGATTCGCCGGCTTCAGCGCGATTGGGCCTGCTCGAGTGCCGCCTCCACGTCTGCCGCCGCGGCGACCTGCCCGAGCTTCGGGAAGATCTGGGTCAGCGCGAACGTCTGCGCATCGGCCGACGAGGTGCTGACCGCGTCGCTCACGATGACGACGTTGTAGTTGTTTTCGTATGCCTGGCGCGCCGTCGATTCGACGCCGATGTTGGTCGCGATCCCCGTCAGCACGATGTCGGTGATGCCGCGGCGGCGCAGCTGCACGTCCAGGTCGGTGCCGGTGAACGCGCCCCACTGATGCTTCGTCACGACGATGTCGGACGGCTGCACGCCGAGCGCCGGCGCGAACGCGCTCCATTCGGGATCGAGATTCGGCGGCGACGACGGCGCATCCGTCTTCACCTTCAGCGCGACGCCGCCGTCAGGCCGGTAGCTCGTGTGCACGTAGATCACGGGCAGCCCCAGCGCGCGGAAAGCCGCCGCCAGCTCGACCGTCTTCGCGACCACCTGCGCACCGGTATAGGGCGTGACCGGCAGCGAGACGATCCCGTTCTGCAGATCGATGGCGACGAGCGCGGCGGTGCGATTGAGCGTCGGAATGGACATGTAAAACCCTCACTTTTGTTGTGGAACGGAAGAAGCGGCGGCGTCGAGGTGCCGGCTCGATACGGCATTGAGCAACAGCACCACGCTGATGACCGCCAGGACGACGGCAAGCTCGCGCAGGCCGTGATCGCTCGCCGGATGACCGAGCGCGAGACCAACGAGCGCGAACGACAGGCTGCCGCCGACGTACTGCGCGGTGCGGTACAGCCCCGAGGCCGCGCCGATCCGGTCGTGCGGCGTGCTCTGGTAGAGCGTGGCCTGGTTGCCGAGATTGTTGAAACCATTAGGAATACCGAACACGATGGACAGCAGGACGATCGCCGCGATCGGCAGGCTGCTCGTCATCACGCTCATCACGACGCTGCCGATGCAGAGCATCGCGGAACCGATGACCAGCACCGGGCGCGGGCCGTGACGATGCACGATGCGGGTCGCGAGCATCGTCGTGACCGTGCCGATACCGGCGACCGGCAGCATCACGAGGCCGGCATCGGCGGCCGACAGCCCCCGCGCCTCCTGCAGCCACATCGGCAGCGCGTAGAAGATCGCGTAGAACACCGCATAGGTGCCGACGCAGCGCAGGTACGTGCCGAGCAGCGGACGGTTGTCCGCCAGCATGCGCATGTCGATCAGCGGCGCCGCGGCCTGGCGCTCGCGGTGGATCAGGAGCGGCACCAGCACCAGCGTCGCGGCCAGCAGCAGCCAGTCGGGTTCGCGTGTCACCGATTGCAGGAACAGCAGCAGGCTCGCGAGTGTCAGCACGAACAGCACGACGCCCGGCAGGTCCAGCGCCTTCAGCGTGTCGCGTGCGTGCGCGCCGCGACGCACGGGGTCGGCCGGGATCCACAGCCACGCGAACAGGAAGGCGGCCAGCACGATCGGCACGTTGATCCAGAAGATCGCGCGCCAGCCGGCGAACTGCACGAGCGCGCCGCCGAGCGGCGGGCCGAACGCCACGGCCACCTGTGCCGCGATCGAGATCGCGCCGAGGCCGCCCGTCGGCGTCGCGCCGTTCGCGTGCCGCTGCGACCACGCACGAATCATCGCCATGCCGGCCGGATAGGCGGCGGACGTGCCGATGCCGAGCGCGACGCGCGAGGCGATCAGCCAGCCGAGCGTCGGCGCGAACGGCGCGAGCGACGACGCGACCAGCACGATCGCGAGGCCGATACAGAAGATCCGCTTCGCCCCGAAGCGATCGGCGAGCCGTCCCATCGCCGGCTGGCCGGCGGCCGTCGCCAGATAGAGACCCGACACGAGCCACAGCGTGTCGATGCGCGCCTGCGCGGCGCCGTGCGGCGCGAATGCCTGCTGGATGCTGACGAGCGCGACCGCGATCATCGACGAGTTCAGCGCGTTGAGCAGCGTGCCGAGCACGATCGGACCGACCAGCTTCGCCGGCAGGCGCAGACCTGCGTTGCGTCGGTCGTCGCCGCCTTCGGGCGGACCGCCGGCGGGCGGACGTGCCGCGTGCCCGGATCGATCGTGAGTCGTTTTCATGGCGCCTTCGCGTGGTGAATGTGCATCGGTCGATGAATGTCGAACGTGCGTTCACCATACCGCTCGGCGCGCCGCGGATGAAATGGATTGTTGCGATGCACACATTCGCAACTTGAATGGGCGGCATGCGCGGCACGCACCGGACCGGCCCCCGGCGATACGGCGACGAGGCGCGGGAAACGCCCGTCAGCCTTGCGCGGCGGGCAGTCGAGGAGCATTCGGGGGGGATGACTTCAGTCACGCGCGGCAGGCGGGATGCACCGTTGCCACGCACGTCGCATGACAGTTTTATGCCGCGGCGCGATGCGGGATCAGAGGGTGGCCTCTACAGGAATCGTATTCATCCCGCATGCGTATATCGAATGCCGTGGGTCGCACGGCAACCGGCGGCACGCTGCGTGGTCTGCCGAAGCAGACTCGCCGCAACGTCCGCCGGATTTCACAACTTCAACCCGCGTGCCGTCGGGGCGGCACGATCCGGTCAGTTCAACCCGCCGCTCACGACGACGTGCTCGCCGGTCATCCAGCGCGCATCGTCCGACGCGAGGAACACGGCGACCGACGCGATGTCGTCCGGCTCGCCGAGGCGGCCGAGCGGCGTCTGGCCGAGCACCTGCGCTTCGAGATCGGAACCGATGATGCCCGCGCTGTGCGTGCCCTCGGTCACGATCATCCCCGGGTTGATCGCGTTCACGCGGATCTTGCGCGGGCCGAGTTCCAGCGCGAGCACGCCGGTGATCGCGTCGACCGCGCCCTTCGTGCCGCTGTACACGGCGCTCGCGGGCGGCGTGATGCTGGTCACCACCGAGCTGATGTTGATGATGCTCGCGCCTTCGCCGAGGTGCTTGACCGCGGCCTGCGTGGTCAGCAGCACGCCGAACACGTTCGTGTCGAACTGCCGGCGGTAGTGCTCTTCGGTGATCGCTTCGATCGGCGCGAATTCATACACGCCGGAATTGTTGACGAGCACGTCCAGACGCCCGTACGTGTCGATCGCGGTATCGACGATGCGCTGTGCGTCGGCTGCCTTCGACACGTCGCCGCCCACCGCGACCGCGCGGCCGCCGGCTTCGACGATCGCGCTCACGACCGCATCGGCGCCCGCCTTGCTGCTCGCGTAGTTGACGACCACCGACGCGCCTTCCGCGGCCAGTGCCTTCGCGATCGCCGCGCCGATGCCCTTCGATCCGCCCGTGACGATCGCGACCTTGTTTGCCAGCTTGCTCATGATTTCATTCCTCAGTCCAAGACTTTCGATGGAGGGTGCCGGTTGCCGCGTCGTTGCGCCGATATGCAACCGGTATGGCTGGCAATTTACGGTGCGGTGCGGTAGCGATAAAGCGGCTCGACACGAATTGACTGGCAGCGTTTCCCGAACAATCGCGCGCGCCGTCAGCCGGCACTCAGCCACGCGTTCGCAACCTCGCCGCCCAGGCCGTCGAGCGCACCGTCGTAGACGATCCGTCCACGCCCCATGACGGCGACGCGCCGCGCGAGCCGCGGCGCGAACTGCAGCCGCTGTTCGATCAGCACGATCGCGACACCGTCGGCCTGCAGCGCGGCGAGGCATGCGCCGACTTCGTCGACCGCGAGCGGCGCGAGCCCTTCGGCCGGTTCGTCGACGATCAGCACGCGCGGGCGGGCAGCCAGCGCCCGCACCAGCGCGAGCACCTGCTGCTCGCCGCCCGACAGCCGCCCCGCTTTCACGTCCGCGCGCGCGGCCAGCAACGGAAAGCGGTCGAACAGCCGTTCGAGCGCCGTGCGTTCGGCCACGCCGCTGACGCCGCGCAGCCCGAGCCGCAGGTTGTCGCGTACCGTCAGCAGCGGGAACACGTCGCGGCTTTCGGCGACGTAAGCCACGCCGCGCCGCGCGATCTCGAACGTGCGTGCCCCCACGCATTCGGCGCCGCCGATGCGCACCGAGCCGGCCGTGCGCACGAGACCCATCACGGCCTTCGCGAGCGTCGAGCGCCCCGAGCCGTTGCGGCCGAGCAGCGCGAGCGTCTCGCCCGGCGCCAGCGCGAGATCGACGCCGTCGAGCACCGGTTGCAGCCCGTACCACGCGCGCAGGTCGCGAATGTCGAGCAGCGCGCTCATGGGCCGCCCTCGCCCAGATAGGCGGCCCGCACGGCCGGATCGGTGCGGATCGCATCGGGCGCGCCGGTCGCGACCACCGTGCCGCGCACGAGCACCGTGATGCGTTCGGCGAAGCCGAACACCGCATCCATGTCGTGTTCGATCAGCAGGACCGTGCGCCCCTGCGTGGTCGCGCGAATCAGCGCGATCATCCGCGCTGCCTGCGCGCGGCTCATCCCGGCCGTCGGCTCGTCGAGCAGCAGCGTGCGTGCGCCGCTCGCGAGCGCGATCCCGAGATCGAGCGCGCGCTGTTCCGCATAGCTCAGTTCGCCGGCCGGCGTGTCGCGGTGCGCATCGAGGCCGATGTCGTGCAGCACGCGAGCGGCCGCGAGATCGACCGACGCCGCTTCGCGCAGCCGGTTCCACCAGCGCCGCCGCTCGGCCGGCGCATGGAGCGCCGCGCAGCGCAGGTTGTCGAACACGGTCAGCCGCGCGAACGCGCTCGTCTGCTGGAAACTGCGGCCGATGCCGAGCCGGCTCGCGACGACCGGCCCGCGCCCGCGCAGCTCGACGCCGTGCAGCA
>NZ_JAAGPH010000177.1:0-13219 GCF_017104705.1 Burkholderia sp. Se-20373
GGCAGTTCAGGCAGCGGCCCTCGGGCCGCTGCCTGACGCGCTACAGTTTGTCTCTTTTTCTTCATCGGCATATCCATGGCCTTTACACCTCATGATATGCCTCGCCCACGAAATCACGGATAGGTCCCGCACGCTGGGTTGTCCGTTCTCTCCTTGCGGTGCGATTTCGTTACCGCTTTCAGCAGAGTGCGATCGGCTCCTCAGCGCCGACTAACGGCCATGCTGAATCGCGCAGTGAAATGTCGCTTCCTGGCCGTGCGCCCTACGCGAATATGCGACCTATTAGGTACGATTCTGGACGTCGACATCGCGAGTGTTGTCGGCAATGCATAGGGCCGGCGTGCGCTCGTGACATCCCGTGGACCAGCCGATTTGGTGATCAGTCATCCTATGACAACTGAAAACGAAGCGAAAGTTTGGTATCCGGTGCCGGGGGAAACGGCCAGCCGACCACCCAGCTCGAACACGCACCCGTTCCCGGAAAACGTTTCGCCCAAATTCGCCTAAACAGAGAAAACGATTCCCTGAAACTTGCTCAAACCCCGTCATGACAGGGCCTCTACGGGTATGCACCAAGTGAGTTAAACGATTAACCGACGTACATTCGCGTCAACACGTCATACGACGTATGACTCTGCGGTCAGCGAGCACGGCGCCGAAGCATGCGCATGCCGGCGGATCGCCGCGCAACAACGAGCACAACCATCAAGGAGACTGACGATGAAGCACCGATTCAACCGCTCCCGTATCGCCCTGGCCGTCGCGCTGATGGCCGGCTTCGCGATGTCCGCGCAGGCGCGCGTGTTCCGCTCGGCGGACGTGCACGGCGACACCTTCCCGACCAACATGGCCGTGAAGTTCATGGGCGATGAGCTTTCGAAGCAGACGGGCGGCAAGGATTCGATCAAGGTGTTCGGCAACAGCGCGCTCGGCTCGGAGAAGGACACGGTCGACCAGGTGCGGATCGGCGCGATCGACATGGCGCGCGTGAACGGCGCGTCGTTCAACGAGATCGTGCCGGAATCGCTGATCCCGTCGTTCCCGTTCCTGTTCCGCGACGTTGATCATTTCCGCAAGGCGATGTACGGCCCGGCCGGCCAGAAGATCCTCGACGCGTTCACCGCGAAGGGAATGATCGCGCTGACGTTCTACGAGAGCGGCGCGCGCTCGATCTACGCGAAGCGCCCGGTACGCTCGCCGGCCGACATGAAGGGGCTGAAGGTGCGCGTGCAACCGTCGGACCTGATGGTCGACGAGATCAAGGCGATGGGCGGCACGCCGACGCCGATGCCGTTCGCCGAGGTGTACACGGGCCTGAAGACCGGCCTCGTCGACGCGGCTGAAAACAACCTGCCGTCGTACGAGGAAACCAAGCACTACGAAGTGGCGCCCGACTACTCGGAGACGCAGCACGCGATGACGCCGGAAGTGCTGGTGTTCTCGAAGAAGGTCTGGGACACGCTGTCGCCGCAGGAGCAGGCGGCGATCAGGAAGGCGGCGGCCGATTCGGTGCCGTATTACCAGAAGCTGTGGACCGCGCGTGAAGCGTCCGCGCAGCAGACGGTGACGAAGGGCGGCGCGAAGGTCCTGCCGGCCGCGCAGATCGACCGCGCGGCGTTCGTGAAGGCGATGCAGCCGCTGTGGACCAAGTATGAAAAGACGCCGCAGATGAAGCAGATCGTCGACGAGATCGAGGCCACCAAGTGACACGTCACACTTCCCTGAACGGCGCAACCGCCGCGGGCGGCGGGGCCGCCGCCCCGGACGGCGCAACAGCGCCACGCCCGCATGCCGCGCCGCTGTTGCGTTGCGTGAACGACGTGCTGTTCCGCGTGCTGGCCGTGATCGCGTCGGCGTGTCTCGCGGTGCTGACGGTGCTGGTGTTCTACGCGGTCGTGATGCGTTACGTGTTCGAGAACGCGCCGGATTTCGTCGAGCCGATCGCGCTGCTGCTCGTGATCGTGATCGCGATGTTCGGGGCGGCGATGAAGGTGCGCGACGGCGGCCATATCGGCCTCGATTCGCTGGTGCGCCGGCTGTCGCCGAAGGCGCGCACGGTCGTCATCGCGATCCAGCACCTGAGCCTGATCGCGTTCGCGATCATGATCATGATCGGCTGCGGCAGCATGGCCGCCGAGACGATGGGCGACCGCATCCCGATCATCGGGCTGCCCGAAGGCGTGCGCTACCTGATCGCGATGCCCGCGGCGATCGCCATCATCCTCTTCTCGCTCGAGCACCTGCTCGCGCTTCGTCGTTCTTCGCCGGGACAATAACGCCATGGAACTCGCGATCCTGTCCGTCAGTTTTCTGATTTTCCTCGTGCTGGGCGTGCCCGTGTCATTCGCGCTCGGCATCGCCTGCGTGCTGACCTACATGGTCGAAGGCCTGCCGATCGCGACCGCGATGCAGGCGATGATCTCGGGGATGAATGCATTCTCGTTTCTCGCGGTGCCGTTCTTCATCTTCTCCGGCGAACTGATGCTGCACGGCGGCATCGCGGACCGGATCCTGCGCTTCGCGCAGGCGACCGTCGGCCACTTCCGCGGCGGCCTCGGGATGGCGAACGTCGTCGCCTGTACGCTGTTCGGCGGCGTGTCGGGCTCGCCGACCGCCGATACGTCGGCGATGGGCGGCGTGGTGATTCCGCTGATGAAGCGCGAAGGCTACAGCGCCGCGTACGCGGTCAACGTGACGACACATGCGTCGCTCGCCGGCGCGCTGATGCCGACATCGACCAACATGATCATCTACGCGTTCGCCGCGCAGGGCATCACCGGGATGCTGCACGGCCAGCCGGTGAGCGGCGTGTCGATCGGCGACCTGCTGTTCTCGGGGCTGCTGCCGGTGTTGTGGGTGATGGGCTTCGTGCTGGCCGCCGCGTACTGGCAGGCCGTGCGTCACGGCTATCCGCGCCGTGAAGACGGTTCGTCCGCGCTGCCCGCGTTCCCCGGCTGGTATGCGGTGCTGCGCAGCTTCGTCGGCGCGGTGCCCGGGCTGATGGTGATCGCGATCATCCTCGTGTGCGTCGCGAAGGGGATTGCCACCGCGACCGAAGCGGCCGCGATCGCCGTCGTGTATTCGCTCGTGCTGACCGCGGTGGTGTACCGCACGCTGACGGCCGAGAAGCTGCGCCGCGCGCTGTCGCATGCGGCGCGCACGACGGGCGTCGTGCTGCTGCTGATCGCGGTGTCGAACATGCTGCGCTTCCAGATGTCGTACCTGGAGATTCCGGATGCGATCGAAGGGCTGCTGAAGCAGTCGACCGCCGCGCCGTGGCTGATGCTGCTGTACATCAACATCATCCAGGTGTTCCTCGGCACGTTCGTCGACATGGCCGCGCACATCCTGATCACGACGCCGCTGTTCCTGCCGATCGCGATGGCGTGCGGCGTCGGGCCGGTGCAGTTCGGGATCATGCTGCTGCTGAACTGCTCGCTCGGCCTCGTGCATCCGCCGATCGGCTCGGTGCAGTTCGTTGGCTGCGCGATCGGCAACGTGTCGATCGGCGAGACCACGAAGATGGCGTGGCCGTACTACCTCGCGATCTTCAGTGCGATCAACATCGTCACGTACCTGCCGTTCTTCTCGACGTGGCTGCCGAGCCTGATCAGCGGGCACGCGGTGTTCTGATTTTCGAATCGCGTGCTTCGCCCGACGCGGCGCCGGACGACTGAGGTTGTCCGGCGCCGCGGTCGCTTGTGCGGTGGCCTTTCAAGGCACCGGAACGCCTATGAACGCTCAATCCTGCCGAGCATCCGGCTCGCCGTTACCGCCGGCCGACCGGTCGTCGCGCCAATCCTCGAGCTCGCGCCACAGCGCCGGGCGCGCATGATCGCGCGGCGGCAGCTTGATGACGTACGCCACCCCTCGCACGTTGACCACGACCCCCGAGTCGGGCAGCGTGGCCGGGATGCCGGACAAAGGCGGTTCGGCAACCGGTTCGGAAACGGTACCCGGGCCGGGCGGGTGTCGAAGGACCATGCGAATTCTCCGTGGCGCCGCTTGACGGCGCTTCAATAGCGGACACGCCCGACCAGACCCAGCGGGTCGACGGCGTGCTGGATGGCGGCGGCGACCTGCCGCTGTGCCGCTGGCACATGCTTGCGGTAGTACGCGACGTTGACCGGCCCGACGCCATGCTCGGCGCTGAAGCAGCCTCCGGCCCGCACGACGCGGTCGTACAGCGCGCCGCGCAGCGCCACCTGCTGCAGCGGCCCGTAGCGTTCCGCACAGGCGTGCGGGATCGATACGACGAGATGGCAGCCGCCGTCGCCGAAATGCCCGAACGTGTGACAGCGCAGCGACGGATGCGCGGCCGCGATCCACTGCTCGGCGTCGGCAACGAACGCGGCCAGCGCGCCGCGCGGAAACGATACGTCGAACGACAACGGGATGCCGTCCTGTGCCACCGCGGCCGGCAGCGCATCGCGGATCCGCCAGAACCGTTCGGCCGGCGCGCAGGCCGCGTCAAGCACCACGTGCTCGCCCGCCAGTGCATCGAGCGTCGCGATCGTGCGTTCCTCGAGCAGCGCATCGAGCCCCGGCATGCCGGTCGCGATCTCGACCAGCGCGTAACACGCGGCGGCGTCGGCTTCGAACGGAATGCGCGATGCCGGATACGCATTCGCGACACATCCGACGGCTGCAGCCGACATGAATTCGAATGCCGACAGCATCTCGCCGAACGCGCGCTCGAACGCGAGCAGGCCGGCGAGCGCCGCGTCGTACGACGCGAACGCGACGAACGCCGCGCACGACGAGCGTTCTACAGGCGCGAGCGCGAACGACACGGCCGTCACGAGCCCGTTGGCGCCGTTCGCGCCGATGAAGCATTGCGTGACGTCGAAGCCCGCGTTGCGCTTGCGCAGCGGCGCGAGCGCGTCGATCACGGTGCCCGCCGCGTCGGCGAGCACGACTTCGACGCCGAGCACGTTGCGGCGCACGTCGCCGTACTTGATCAGGCGGCTGCCGCCCGCGTTCGCGCCGACGAGGCCGCCGGCCGTGGGATCGCTGCCGAGATCGATCGGCAGGCAGAGGCCGGCTTCGGCCGCCACGCGGTTGATGTCGGACGGCCGCACGCCGGCCTCGACCGTGATGCTGCGATTCGCCGCGTCGAACGCGCGCACCGCGCGCATCCGGTCGAACGACACCACGCATTGCGTGCCGCTGCGATCGGGCACGGCGGCGCCGACGAGCCCGGTGCGCGCCCCCTGCGCGATCAACGCGATGCGGTGCGCGACGGCGACCCGCGCGAGCGCGCTCGTGTCGGCGGTCGAGCCCGGCCGTGCGACGCCGAGCGCGATGCCGCCGTGGAGCGTCACATCCGTTACATACGATGAACACGCGTCGGAAGATGCCCCGTCGAGCCAGCCGTCACCGAGCGTCGCGGCGAGTGCGTGCCGCTGCGCGGCGCGGTCGGGCAGCGCGCTCATCGTCAGCCGGCCCGCACGAGCTGCTTGCGCAGGCGGCCGCGCACGACGACCAGCGCGATCAGCGGCACGACGCCGCCCCACAGCGGGCTGTGGCGCATCGCGATCGACACCGCGAGCGCGACGACGGTGACCGCGAGCAGCACGATCGACAGCGAACGTGCGCGCGCGTGGTCGACGAACGTGCCGTCGACGAATCCGCCGTCCGACCACGCGGTATGCACGATGCCGACGACCAGCACGCAGACGAGCATCGCGGCCGGCCCGAGTTCCTCGCCCCACAAACGGCTACCTGTCGGCGACACGAGCGCCAGCACCGCACCGATCACGAGGAACAGGTCGACGCCGATCGCGATGCTGTTGCGGTCCGCGCGGCGGATCAGCCACGCACCGTGCACGAGCGCGAGCACGCCGCCGATCAGGAACGCGTGCGTCCAGCGCACGTCCGGCTGCTCGGGGCCGAGCCGGCCGTAGAACAGGAACACGATCGCCGGCAGGAAGTTGCTCGCGTGCAGCAGGTAGTCGGTGATGGGATTGCTCGATTTCATCAGGGAATTCTCCTTCGTCGAAACGTCGAAACAGTGGAACAGCGGGCGACGCGTCAAGCGTCGTGCCAGCGGAACAGCCGCGCGGCGGCGAACAGGAACAGCGCCGTGCTCGCGGTCATGCCAAGCAGCTGCGGCGCGAGCTGCGCATACGGGGCGCCGTCGACCAGCGCGCCGCGCAGCGCGACCGCGAACTGGTTGGTCGGCAGGAACGCGAGCACCGCCTTCAGCCAGGCCGGCGCGTCGTGCATCGGGATCGTCAGGTCGCTGAAGAACAGCAGCGGGTAGTAAGTGACGTTGCACGCGAGTTCGGCAGCAGCGAGCGACTTGGCGCGGCTCGCGAGCAGCACGCCGATGCTGAGCACCATCGCCGCGCCGAGCAGCACGATCGGCAGCGCGCGCAGCCCGTCCGGCGTCGCGATCGGCAGGGCGATGCCGAACGCGACGCGCGCGACGGTCAGCAGCACGAGCGCCGACAGCGCCATCATGATCATCCGCGCGACGATCAGCGCGGCGAGGAACACGCCGCGCGAGACCGGGAAGCACACGTACAGCTTGAACGTATTGCGTTCGCGCAGCGATGCGATCGCGGTCGTCGTCGAGTTGAGGCCGATCGCCATGAACGCCATCACGAGAATGCCGGTCGCGAAGAACGCGCCGTAGTCGAACGGGCGGCGCGCGGGGGCGGCGTTCTCGAAGCGTGCCTGCGCGGCGGGTAGCCCGAGCCGCTGCGCGGCGCAGCGCGCGAGCGCGATCTCGACGACGCGCGACGCGGCCTTGACCGCGAGCGAGCCGTTGAAGTCGTAGCGGATCGTCGTCGGCGTGCGCTCGTCGGCGCCGAGCACGACGGTCACGCGATCGGCCGCCGCGCCGCGGCCGTCGAAGGTCGCCTTTACCGTGTCGCTGTGCGTGAGGCTGTCGACGATCTGCGCTTCGCAGGCGCGGCTGTACGGGGTCGCGCCGCCGGGGACGACGAACGTGATGTCCGCGGTGCCGAGCGAACCCGATCCGCCGAACGCGAACAGCATCACGCTCAGCAGGAACACGGGGAACACGAGCGTCCAGAACAGCGACGAGCGGCTGCGCAGATAGCCGAGCAGCTCGTTGCGCACGAGAATCAGGAACACCTTAGTCATGGGTGGGGCCCTCGGTACAGAGGCGCAGCAGGTCGCCCGGCGTGCTCGGCGCGAGCGCGAGATGCTGGATGCCCTGTTCGCCGACGATGCGGTGTACGTTCGGATGCAGCGTCGCGTCGCCGAACACCTCAACGACATGCGCGGCCGATACGCGCACGCCGGTCACGCCCGGCAGCGCCGCAAGCCGCTTGCGCAGTGCACGTGCGTCGGTTTCGTCGCGGCAGTGCAGAACCGCGCGCGCCTCGCCGACGAGCTCGGCGCGCAGCGCGTCCTTGTCGCCCTGGTAGCGCACGCCGCCGTCGCGCACCCACACGAGATCGTCGACGACGGCCAGCTCTTCCTCGGCGTGGCAGATCATCGCGACGCTCGTGCCGCGCGCACGGTGGCGCAGCAGGTCGATCACGACGCCTGCGTAGCGGCGGTCGAGGCCGGTGAACGGCTCGTCGAGCACGGCCAGCTCGGGCCGGTGCGCGAGCGCGACGTAGAGGTCGATGCGCTGGCGCTGCCCCTTCGACAGCGCGCGGCACGGCTTGTCGAGCAGTTCGGCGATGCCGAGCGCATCCGTGACCGCGGCATCCGCGTGCACGTACATCGCGCGGTGCAGCGCGACGATCTCCGACACGCGGAGATGGTCGGGATATTCGACTTTCTGCAATTGCGCGCCGATGCGCCGCAGCGACGGCGTATCGCGCATGAAGCGCGCGGCCGGCACGTCGAGCACGCGCACGTCGGTGCCGCCGCGCCGGAAGCCGAGCAGCGTTTCGAGCAGCGTGGTCTTGCCGGAGCCGTTCGGCCCGACGATCGCGGTGACGGCGCCGAGCCGGAACCGCACGTGCCGCGCGGAAAACTGAAAATCGCCGGCCGCGACGTCGATCGCGCGCGCGCCGAGCGCGGCACCGGGCGCGTGCGCATCGGGCAGCGGCTGCGTGGCCGTGCGCAGCGGCCGGTCGAACGCGGTGTGCGGGCCGAACAGCGCGCGCACGGAGGCGAGGAACGAATCGCTCATCGTCGGCTTCCTGTCAGTCGAACAGCATGACCTGCGTGTCGCGCGCGCCCCGGTACGGGTTGCGGCCGTGCGCGACCAGCATGTTGTCGACGACGAGCACGTCGCCGGCCTGCCACGGGAACGCGCGCTCCTCGTCGTCGAACGCGTCGTAGATCGCGACGAGATCGTCGAACGGCATCGGCGACCCGTCGCCATAGCGGATCTCGTACGGGAACGCGGCGCGGCCGCCGTACATGCGCTGCAGGTAGCGGTAGCTGAGCTCGCCCATCGAGCGCGGGTTCGGGTGCTGCGCGCTCGCCTGGTTGAACCACACGGTTTCGCCGGTGCGCGGATGCGTGCGCAGTGCGCTACCGACGTGCGACACCGTCACGCTGCCGTCGTCGAGCCAGCGGCAGCCGACGCCGCGCGCCGCGCACAGCCGCTCGACCTCGTCGCGCTCGGTCGTGCCGAACGCGTCATCCCACGGCCGGTGGTATTCGGCGAACGGCATGCCCGGATGGGCGGCGAGGCTGTCCGCGCGCGCGCCGGGCGCCGCGAAATTGCGCAGGTACATCACGCCGCGTTCGGCGAACCGTTCGCGCAGCGCGGCCGGCACGCGCGCCGTCACGCGGCGCATGTCGCAGATCGGCGTCTCGCCGCCCGCGTCGGCCGGCTGCCGGCAATAGAACGCGACGAGGCGCGGGAACGCGGGCATGTAGGCCATCTCCTGGTGCAGCCCGATCTTGAACGGCGGCGGCATGCGGGTCGATTCGTACACCTGGCCGTCGATCTGCTTGCGCGGCGCGGCGCCGGCCGTATAGCCGTTCGCGTGCGGCGGGTACAGCGCGCCGAGCTGGCCGAACGCGGCGGTGTCGGGCACCGCGAAGCCGCGCCACAGCAGCGCGCCGCATGCGTCGAGCAGCGTGTCGATCGTGTCGAGCCGCGAGCGGTACCACGCGACGAACATCTCCGGCGACGTCGCGAGTTCGGCGCTGAGCGGCGTCACGCATAGCGGCAGCGTCGCGCCGGGCGCGACCGCCGCGCAGTGCACGTCGTCGGCGCCGAGCCGCGCGGCGGCGTGCGCGGCGAGGAAGGCGAGGTCGGTCATCACTCAGGCCAGCGCCGGTTTCTTCAGCAGGATCTCGAAGCCGAGCGCGCCGAGCCCGGCGCTCGGGCTGTAGATCGACGCGACTGCCGCGAGACCGGCTTCGGCGACGAGCGCATGCGCTTCGTCGAGCGTGATCTTCTCCTCGACGTGGGTCGGCGGATAGTCGGCGGCGGCGCGCATCTCGGTGAAGCGGTCGAGCAGGTGCTGCGGCGCGTCGCGGCGCATGTCGTGCACGAGCGCGATGCCGCCCGGTTCCAGCACGCGGTACATCTCGGTGAGGCTCAATGCCTTGTCCGGCAGGTGGTGCAGCGTCGCGCGGCCGACGGCCATCGTCAGCGTGCCGTCGTCGAACGGCAGCGCCAGCGCGTCGCCGACGCGCATCTCGATCGTGTCGTCGAGGTCGAGTTCGTGGATGCGCGGGCGGCCTTCGTCGAGCATCGCCGGATCGAGGTCGATGCCGACATAGCGCCAGCCGCGCATCGCCGGGTCGGTCGCGAGCCGCACCGGCACGACGCCGGTGGCCGTGCCGATGTCGGCGATCACGCCGGGCGTCATCCCGCGGGCGAGCTGGCGGATGCGGCTGATGAACAGCAGGTCCCACGGTTCGAGCGTTTCGGTGGCGAAGCGATCATAGTCGTTCGCCGGGCGCAGGTTCTTGAGCAGCATGACGTTCCTCTTGCAGAAGGGTGCCGAAGGGATGAAGGGATCACAGCCAGCCGACCGGCACGGCGGCCAGCAGTCGTCGCGCGGTCGCGCTGTTGACGCCGAAAGCCGGGCGGCGGCGCCGCTCGGCCGCATGCGCGGCCATCGCCGCGATGCGCGCGCCGAGCCCGACGCCGACGCCCCACGACGGCGCGGCGACACCGAGTTCGAGCAGCGTCGCGGCCGTCAGGAAATCGATGTTCGGGCGCAATGCGCGGCGGGCGTCGGCTTGCGCGCAGCACGCGTCGAACAGCGTCACGTACGCGCCGTCGAAGCCTTGCGCCGCGAACCGCGCGCGCATGTGCGGCGGACGCGGATCCGCGACGAACAGCGGATGGCCGAAGCCGTACAGCGTGCGTTTCGTGTCGAGCGTGGCATCGATCGCCGCGCGCCCGGTTGCGTCGAGCGCGGCAGGCGGCGCGCCGGTGCCGCCCGGGACCGACTGCACGAGCGCGGCGAGCCACTGCATCGCTTCGAGCGCCGCACCGACGTGCGACGGCCCGCTCGCGAGAAACCCGGACGCGATCGCCTGCGTGAGCGTGACGCCGGTGCCGATCGCGACCCGCGGTGCGAGCACGGTCGGCGTGATGTAGCCGAAGCCGGCGTGCCACGCGACGAGCAGCATGTCCATTGCCGCTTGCGCCGCTGCGTCGTTGCGTGTCGCGCCGGTCAGCACGAGCATGCGTTGCGCTTGTGTTACCGCACCGTCGAGCGATGCGCCGATCGAGCCGTTGCGCGCGGCGAACGGGCGGCCTTCGATCGCCGCGTGCAGCAGGAACGGCGCGGCGGCGGCGCACAGCAGCATCGTGTCGAGGTCGGCGTCGTCCAGTGCTTCACCTTGCACGCGGGCTGTCACGTCGTCGAAGCCGCGCAACAGGCCGGACGCGGCCGCGAACACCGGTGCCACGCCCGCCGCGCCGAGATCGGCGGCGACGGACTGCGCGGCCGAGCCGGGCGCCAGCGCATCGGCGAACGCCATGAGCCGCGCGCCGATTGCCGCTTCGTGTGCGCGATGTGCGGCGCTGCCGGGCGCGACGTCGAACCACAGGTGCGCGAGCGCGCCTTCGAACGTCGTCGCGCCGATCAACGCGTTCAGGTCGAGGTCGCGCACGCGCAGCGCTTCGGGTTCGAGCGTCGCGCCGTCGATGTCGGTGCCGCGATGGCGGGTCGCGGGGCGGCCGAGCAGGTTGCGCGGCGCTTCGCCGGCCGAGGTGGTTGCGGCAGTCGTGGCGGACGTACCGGAATCGAGCATCGTCTCCATGTCATTCCACCTGCGCGAGTTCTTCGCTGCTGACGCTGATCGCCGCATGCGCCATCGCGGCGATCACGGCCGCGTGCTGGTCCACCACGGGCAGCACGTTCGCGAAGTAGTAGCGCGCGCTTTTCAGCTTGCCGCGATAGAACGCGAGTTCGGCCGGCGTGTCGGCGGTGTCCGGCGCGTCGAGCCGGCGCGCGGCGATCGTCGCCGATTCGAGCAGCACCCACGCCGACGTGACGACGCCGAACATCTCGAGAAAGCGCGTGTAGAACTGGCTGCTGCGGTGCGTGTGACCGTCCTGCACGTCGCGCGCGATGTCGTCGAGCGCGGCGGCGATCCGGTCGGCGCCGGTGCGCAGCGCATCGAACAGCGGGCGCAGCTCCGCATGCGTGCCGGTGTGATGCTGGTGCGCGAGGAACACGTCGAGTTCGTCGCGGTAGTACTGGATCAGCCGCGAATGGCGGCCGAAGCCGAGCTTGTCGCGCACGAGGTCCTGCGCCTGGATGTAGTTCGTGCCTTCCCAGATCGACAGGATCTTCACGTCGCGCGCGTTCTGCTCGACGGGGCTCGCATCGGTATAGCCGAGCCCGCCGTGCACCTGGATCGCGGTTTCGCAGATCCGCCACGCCTGGTCGGAGATGAACGCCTTGCAGATCGGCGTCAGCAGCAGCTGCAGCTTGCGGTGGCGTTCGATCTCGGCCGGGTCGGCGTCGGGCGTCGCTTCGAGCATCGCCGCGCGCGTGGCGGTCGCGGCGAGCTTGCCGAGCAGGCCGCGGCAGCCGTCGACGCGGCTCTTCATGTCGACCAGCATGCGCTGCACGTCCGCGTGCTCGACGATCGCGACGCGGGCTGCGTGGGTGTTCGACGCGCGCTCGATCGGCCGGCCCTGCAGCCGGCGGCCCGCATACTCGACCGCATGCAGGTACGCGCTCGATGCGACGCCGACGCCGAACATCCCGGTGCTCATCCGCGCCTGGTTCATCAGCGGCATCAGCTGCAGCAGGCCGACGTTGCGCCGGCCGCCGAGCAGCCAGCCTTTGGTCGTGCCGTTCGAACCGAACACGAGGTGCGTGTTCGCGCAGCCCTTGAGCCCCATCTTGCGCGGCAGGCCGATGCAGTCGACATGATTCGACTGCAGCTCGCCCGTCTCCTCGTCCGGCCAGAAGCGCGGCACGACGAGGCACGACAGCGAGAACGAGTCCGGCGACGCGGTGTCGATGCGGCCGAGCACGAAATACAGCGTGTTCTCGGTCAGCTCGTGCATGCCGGCCGAGATGTAGACCTTCTCGCCGTCGATCGCGTAGACGTCGCGTTCGAGCGGCGTCGCGCGCAGCGCGACCGCGGTGAGGTCGGTGCCGGCCTGCGGTTCGGTCGCGCAGAAACAGGCATCCCAGCGGTACGCCTCGAGCGGTGCGATCAGCGCCTTCTGATGCGGCGTGCCGTGCATCTGCAGCAGCTTGATCGCGGGGCGCGTGAAGCCGCCGTACGTCATGAACGACGGGTTCGCGCCCATGAACATCTCGTAGATCATCTGCGTGACGATCGGCGGCAGCCCGTGCGCGGTGCCGAACAGCGTGTTCGACCATTCGTCGCGAAAGCGCGCCCACAGCGCGTGGAAATGCGACGGAATGCGCACCTGGCCGTCGTCGAGCAGCGTGCAGCCCTCGACGTCCGCCTGCTGGTAGCTGCGGCCGAGATCGAGTGCGAAATCGCGCGCGCGTTCGAGCAGCGCGTCGATCGACGCGCGGTCGTGCGTGCCGTACAGGCCGTGTTCCGCGAGGAACCGCTTGTCGGCCTCGAACAGTTCCCACAGAAAGAAGCGCAGTTCGCGCAGGCTCACCTTGTAGGCGCTCATCACGCGTCTCCTTCGATATCGAGTGCGGCGTCGAGGCCGCCGGCGAGGTCGACGACGGCCGCCGCCGCCGCGCCATGCAGTGCCGCGTCCCACACGAGCACCGTGCGGCGTTCGCCTTCGTCGAGCGCGCCGGCCAGCCGGATCAGCGCGGCCGCCGATTCGGCCGACGACAGGTGGCCGGCCGCATCGGCGGCCGCG
>NZ_JAAGPH010000016.1:0-83269 GCF_017104705.1 Burkholderia sp. Se-20373
CGCGTGAGCGCGGCCGCGGCGCGTGCCGCCGGCCGCCGCTTCAAGCCGCTTCGGCGGCGCCCGCGTCGGCGGACGTGCGCCACACGCAGGTGCCCTTGACCGACTTGTCGAGTTCGTCGAGCTGCGCCTGGTGCGCGGCGAATTCGTCGTCGCTTGCGGCCACCACGGCCAAGTCGAGCGCGGCGAGCGACACGCGCTGGCCGTTGCCCGCACCGCCGTCGGCGCCCGCGTCGTCGAGCATGTCGATCACGAGGCTGTCCTGGCCGCGTGTCATCGCCAGATACACCTCGGCGAGCAGCTCCGAGTCGAGCAATGCGCCGTGCAGCGTACGGTGCGCGTTGCTGATGCCGAAGCGGTCGCACAGCGCGTCGAGCGAGTTGCGCTTGCCGGGGAACATCTGCTTGGCCTGCACCAGCGTGTCGATCACGCCGCCGCAATGCTCGGTGAACGGCGGCAGGCCGAGCCGCGCGAATTCCGCATCGAGGAAGCCAAGGTCGAACGGCGCGTTGTGGATGATCAGCTCGGCATCCGTCACGAAGTCGAGGATCTGGTGGGCGACTTCCGCGAATTTCGGCTTGTCGCTCAAGAATTCGGTCGTGAGCCCGTGCACCGCCAGTGCGCCCGGATCGCTGTCGCGCTCGGGGTTCACGTAAAAATGCAGGTTGTTGCCGGTGAGCCGCCGGTTCAGCAGCTCGACGCAGCCGATTTCGATGAGGCGGTCGCCCGTGCGGGCGTTCAGGCCGGTGGTTTCGGTATCGAGAATGATCTGGCGCATGTCGGGAAATACGTAGGAAACAGGGGAGCGGCCCGTGTTCAGGCCGTGAGCGATTCGACGCCGCGATTCGCGAGTGCGTCCGCGCGCTCGTTTTCGGGATGGCCCGCGTGGCCCTTGACCCAGCGCCACTCGACCTCGTGCTGCGCGACGAGCGCGTCGAGCCGCTTCCACAGGTCGGCGTTCTTCACGGGCGTCTTCGCCGCGGTGACCCAGCCTTTCTTCTTCCAGCCGTGGATCCACTCGCTGATGCCTTTCTGCACGTATTGCGAGTCGGTGTGCACGATCACCTGGCACGGCCGCTTCAGCGCTTCGAGCGCGGCGATCACGCCCATCAGCTCCATGCGGTTGTTGGTCGTGTTGGGCTCGCCGCCGAACAGCTCCTTCTCCTTGTCGCCGTAGCGCATCAGTGCGCCCCAGCCGCCGGGGCCGGGGTTGCCCTTGCAGGCGCCGTCGGTATAGATGTCGATGGTATCGGTAGTCATGAATGTTCTTGATGGGTGGTCGGGGAGGCCGCCGGCGTCAGGCCCGGTGCGAGCACGGGCTTCTTCATCCGGATCTGGCCGACGAGGCGCATGCCGCGCACGCGCTTGACGGCCGTCACCATGTAGACGGCGCCGAAGATCGGCCACCAGCGGTCGCCGGCGGCTTCCATGAAGCCGTAGCGGGCCAGCCACTTGTCGGTGACGAGCGGCGGCCGGTAGCAGCCGAAGCGGCCGCGTTCGAGGTCGAAGCCGAGCAGCTTGATCCAGTCCTTGAGCCGGATGAACGCGATCTGGTCGCGCGTGGCCGGCACGAACGGGCGGTTCGCCATGCGCCCGAACGATTGCCGCATGCCCCACAGGCTGAGCGAATTGAAGCCGGTGATCACGAGCTGGCCTTCCGGCATCAACACGCGCTCGGCCTCGCGCAGCAGCCGGTGCGGATCGGACGTGAATTCGAGCGTGTGCGGCATCACGATCAGGTCGACGCTCTGCGACTCGAACGGCAGGTCGAGCAGGTCGCACCAGGTCGTGCTGCGGCCGTCGGGCGCGTGCTCGGGCGCATGCGCTTCGCGCGCCCACGGATACTGGTACGGCGCGCTCGCGCCGCTCGCCGGATCGAGCACGAGGCCGCGATACGGCATGCGGTTCTCGCGCAGCGCGTCGAGCTGCGGCAGGCCGAGCTGCAGCGCGTGGAACCCGAAGACGTCGGACACGATCCGGTCGAGCTGCGCCTGCTCCCAGCCCAGCACGTAGCGGCCGGGCGGTGAGTCGGTCCAGGCGGGCCAGTCTATAATTTGACGGTCAGACATAACGATGATTGCGCGCCCATGAACGAGCTGGAATACGTGCCGGTTCCGGCATTCGATGACAACTATATCTGGCTCGTCTCGGACGGCCGCGATGCGATCGCCGTCGATCCGGGTGAAGCCGCGCCGGTGCGCCGGGTTCTAGCCGAACGAGGCTGGCGGTTGACCGCTATTTTACTCACGCACCACCACGCCGACCATGTCGGCGGTGTCGCGGCCCTGCGCGATAGCCAACCGGACGATGTTCCGCTCGTCGTTTACGGCCCCGCGGCCGAGGCGATCGGGGAGGTCACGCGGCCGCTTTCGGGCGGCGCGCGCGTGACGCTCGAGGCACCCGCCGCCACGTTCGACGTGCTCGACGTGCCCGGCCATACGCGCGGCCACATTGCCTATTTCCAGGCGGCCGGGCAGCGCAACGCGGCGCCGCACGTGTTCTGCGGCGACACGCTGTTCTCGTGCGGTTGCGGGCGCCTGTTCGAGGGCACGCCCGCGCAGATGCTCGCGTCGCTCGACGCGCTCGCGGCATTGCCGGGCGACACCCACGTGCATTGCGCACACGAATACACGCTGTCCAACATCCGCTTCGCGCTCGCGTGCGAACCCGGCAATGCGGCGCTCGCCACGTGGCGCGACGACGCACAGGCGCTGCGCGCGCGCGGCGTGCCGACACTGCCCACTACGATCGCGCACGAGCGTGCCGTTAACCCGTTCATGCGGGCGGGCAGCGAGGCGATCCGCGCGACGCTCGAAGCGGAACTGCATGAAACGGTGCCGGATCGTCTGACGGCGTTCACGCTGATGCGCGAGTGGAAAAACCGGTTCCGATGATGATTTCCGGAGGACTCCAAAGCTCAAGCGGAGTCTGTAAAAATTGCTCCAAATGTAGGATTTCGCTGAGTTTTCGGTGTTTTTATTGACGTGAAGCACGCACTTCCGTAGTATCGCCTGCAATTTCCAGCCGTCGGAAGCAGAGATTTTCATGCGACTTATATTGAGTGCGATGGTGGTTCTGCTGCTCGCCGCTTGTGCGAGCCAGGCCCCTGTCGCCAACAACGCCGCCGATTCGCAGGCGACGTCCACCTACCTCCGTAAATCCGCCACCGCCAAAGAAACTGTCGACGTCGACAAGCAATCCGTCGGCGATCTGACCAGTGCGGACTCCGATCTCTGGGGTCGCATCCGCCGCGGTTTCCAGATGCCCGACCTGCAGACCGACCTCGTCGACATGCAGACCACGTGGTACACGCAGCGCCCGGACTACGTGCAGCGCATGACCGAGCGCTCGCAGAAGTACCTGTACCACATCGTCGAGGAACTCGAGGCGCGCCACATGCCGACCGAGCTCGCGCTGCTGCCGTTCATCGAGTCTGCGTACAACCCGCAGGCGCTGTCGGTCGCGAAGGCGGCCGGCATGTGGCAGTTCATGCCCGGCACGGGCCGCACGTACAACCTGAAGCGCAACATGTGGCAGGACGAGCGCCGCGACGTGCTCGCGTCGACGAGCGCCGCGCTCGACTACCTGTCGCGCCTGCATGACATGTTCGGCGACTGGTATCTCGCGCTGGCCGCGTACAACTGGGGCGAGGGCAACGTGCAGCGCGCGATCGCCCGCAACCAGGCGGCCGGCCTGCCGACCGACTACCTGAGCCTGCGGATGCCGAACGAGACGCGCAACTACGTACCGAAGCTGCAGGCGGTGAAGAACATCATCGCGAACCCGCAGCAGTACGGCCTTGCGCTGCCGGACATTCCGAACCACCCGTATTTCGTGACGGTCACGACGTCGCGCGACATCGACGTGGCGGTGGCCGCGAAGCTCGCGAACCTGTCGCTCGACGAATTCCGCTCGCTGAACCCGTCGTTCTCGAAGCCGGTGATCCTCGGCGCGACCGAGCCGCAGATCCTGCTGCCGTTCGACAACGCGTCGGCGTTCGAGAAGAACCTGAAGGCATACAACGGCCAGCTGTCGTCGTGGACCACCTATACGGTCAGCGAGCGGGCGCGGCCGGCCGCGATCGCCGAGAAGATCGGCGTGGACGCCGACACGCTGATGTCGATCAACAAGATTCCGGCCGGCATGCGCCTGAAGCCGGGCTCGACGATCGTCGTGCCGCGCGGCGATGACGACGACGAGGACATCAGCGCCGACGTCGCCGAAAACGGCGCGCTCGCGATGGAACCCGACGTACCCGATACGCGCAAGATGCTGATCCGCGTGCGCCGCAAGCAGTCGATGGCGGCGATCGCCGGCCGCTACGGTGTATCGGTCGGCCAGCTCAAGGCGTGGAACCGGACGCACCGCGATCTCGTGATGCCGGGCCAGGCGCTCGTGCTGCACGTGCCGGTCGGCCGTTCGGTGCCGGCGGAACCGGGGCCGGAGCGGATCGCGACGTCGGCCGGCGGGGCGCACATCGAGCGCGCGAGCCTGGCGGTGGGCGGCAAGTCGCACGGCGCGAAGCGCGGCGCGGCGAAGCCGGCGGCCAAATCGGCGAAGGCGGCACCGGCCAAGGCCGCCGCGCACAAGGGCAAGAAGAAGTAACGCAGTCGCGCGCGCATCGTGCGGCCAGCCCGGTTCGCGCGGTTGCGGTATCATCCGACGAAATGCAAGGAAACGCCGTCACCGAGGTGACGGCGTTTTTGTTTGTGCGCGGCGCGGGGCGCTGCTTCGAAGGCCTTCATATGACAAGGGGAAGTGATGTCGTCGGTGCAGGTGAGGGTGCTCGCGCTGTTTTCGGTCGGGTATTTCGTGTCGTACGTGTTCCGCGGTGTCAATCTGGGCTTCGCGCCGTTCGTCACGCACGAGCTCGGGTTGTCGGCCGCCGATCTCGGCCTGCTCACCAGTCTCTATTTCCTCGGCTTCGCGGGCGCGCAGATCCCGGCGGGCGTGATGCTCGACCACTTCGGCCCGCGCCGCGTGACGGCCGGCATGCTGCTGTTCGCGGCCGCCGGCGCGGCCGTGTTCGGCGCCGCGCACAGTCTCGGCACGATGATGGTCGGCCGGCTGCTGATCGGCGTCGGCGTCTCGGTGTGTCTCGGCGCGGCGTTCAAGGCGCTCGCGCAACATTTCCCGGTCGGCCGGCTGCCGCTCGTCAACGGCCTCGTGATGGCCGTGGGCGGCCTCGGCGGCGTGATGGTCGGTTCGCCGCTGACCTGGCTGCTCGGCTGGACGAGCTGGCGCGCGATCTGTTTCGGCCTCGCGGTACTGACGGTGATCGTCGCGGCGTCGATCGGGCTGGGCGCACCGGAAGCGCAGCAGGTGCGCCACCAGGGCGGGATCGTCAGCCAGTTCAAGGGCACGTGGCATATCCTGAGCAGCCGTGCGTTCTGGAAGATCTCGTCGTTCTCCGTCGTCACGCAGGGCGTGTTCTACGCGATGCAGTCGCTGTGGGTCGGGCCGTACTTGCGCGACGTCGCGGGGTTCGATGCGCCGCATGCCGCGCGCCTCGTGTCGGTGCTCGGTTTCGCGATGATGGCCGGCTGCGTCGGCTTCGGCGCCGCGGCGCGGGTGCTCGAGCGGCGCGGCGTGTCCGTGTACGCATTCTGCGGCGCCGGCATGGCGCTGTTCGTCGCGACCCAGGTCGCGATCGTCGCGCGCGTGCCGTTGCCGCCGGCCGTGCTGTGGGCTGCATACGGGATGTTCGGCGGCGTCGGCATCCTGACCTACGCGGTGATGGCCGGGCATTTTCCGGCTCACCTGATCGGCCGCGCGAACACGACGCTCACGCTCGTGATCTTCCTGCTGATCTTTGCGTTCCAGATCGGGGTCGGCGCGGTGCTGTCGCACTGGCCGGCGGTCGACGGCCGCTATCCGGCCGCCGCGCACTTCACCGCGTGGGGTGTGCTGCTCGCGCTGCAGCTCGCGAGCGCGGTCTGGTACGTCTGGCCCGCGCGCGGCGCTGGTCAAGCGCACTGATCCGGCGGTACGCTGGCGGGTAGGGCGGCCGCGTAAACGGGGCCGCAGCGCGTTGCGCCGCGCCGCCGGATGCGGCGCGCGCACGATCGGACGGCCATATCAATTGAAGATAGGGCCATTTTCAGGCTATAATTTGAAAGTTTGTGCTGATCAACCTCGCACCCTAGCGCCTACCTCATTCATCCCGTTCATCCGCCGCACGCCGCCTGCCGGGCGATGCCGCGAAGCCTCGTGCGCCACGCGCCGGGTTCGCGTCTCGACAACGCAGGTCGCGTCCAGCAAGCGACCGCGCGCGCCCACGCAGCGCGGCGCTCGCGCGGCAGGGTAAACAGGTCGGCAGCAGGGTGTTCCCCAAGGAGCCTCCCGTGTTGCCGTCTTTTACTCCCGCCTTGCTTGCACTCGCCGACGGCACGGTCTTTCGTGGTTATTCGATCGGGGCCGAAGGCCACACGATCGGCGAAGTCGTGTTCAATACCGCGATCACCGGCTATCAGGAAATCCTGACTGACCCGAGCTACTCGCGCCAGATCGTCACGCTCACCTATCCGCATATCGGCAACGTCGGCGTCAACGCCGAAGACGTCGAAGCCACGAAAGTCCATGCCGCCGGCCTGATCATCCGTGATCTGCCGTCGCTCGCCTCCAACTTCCGCATGGACCGCACGCTCGGCGACTACCTGCGCGACGAAGGCGTTGTCGCGATCGCCGGCATCGACACCCGCAAGCTGACCCGTATCCTGCGCGACAAGGGTGCGCAGAACGGCTGCATCCTGACGGGCTCGGACGACGAAGCGAAGGCGATCGAACTCGCGCGCTCGTTCCCGGGTCTCGCGGGCATGGATCTCGCGAAGGTCGTGTCGACCACGAAGCCGTTCGAGTGGAAGCAGACCGAATGGCGCCTCGAAGGCGGCTACGGCATGCAGGAAGCGCCGAAGTACCGCGTCGTCGCGTACGATTTCGGCGTCAAGTACAACATCCTGCGCATGCTCGCGGAGCGCGGCTGCCACGTGACGGTGCTGCCGGCACAGGCGAGCGCGGAAGATGCGCTCGCGCTGAATCCGGACGGCGTGTTCCTGTCGAACGGCCCCGGCGATCCGGAGCCGTGCGACTACGCGATCGCGGCCACGAAGCAGTTCATCGAGCGCGGCGTGCCGACCTTCGGTATCTGCCTGGGTCACCAGATCATGGGCCTCGCGGTCGGCGCGAAGACGCTGAAGATGAAGACGGGCCACCACGGCGCGAACCATCCGGTGAAGGATCTTGGCGACGGTCGCGTGGTGATCACGTCGCAGAACCACGGCTTCGCGGTCGATGCGGATTCGCTGCCGGCCAATGCACGCGTGACGCACGTGTCGTTGTTCGACGGCACGCTGCAGGGCTTCGAGCTGACCGACAAGCCGGCATTCTGCTTCCAGGGCCACCCGGAGGCGTCGCCTGGCCCGCACGACATCGGCTACCTGTTCGACCGTTTCACCGCGCTGATGGACGCGGCGAAGCAGCGCAACGCCTGACGTCAACGACGCAACCGAAGAACGGGAGATTCGCATCATGTTCGGCCACGCACTCGGCATCACGGATATCTGGACCTACGTGTTCGGCGTGATCTTCATCATCCTGCTGCCGGGGCCGAACTCGATGTACGTGCTGTCGCTCGCGGCGCAGCGCGGCGTGAAGGCCGGCTATCGGGCGGCGTGCGGGGTGTTCGTCGGCGACACGGTGCTGATGGTGTTGTCCGCCGCCGGCGTCGCGTCGCTGCTGAAGGCGAACCCGCTGCTGTTCTCCGTCGTCAAGTACGGCGGCGCCGCGTATCTGCTCTACATCGGCACCGGCATGCTGCGCAGCGCGTGGCAGAAGCTGCGCGCGCCGGCGAATGCGCCGGTCGAGGCAGCGCCTGCGGTCGATGGCGAGCGGCCGTTGCGCAAGGCGCTGATCGTGAGCCTGCTGAATCCGAAGGCGATCCTGTTCTTCATCTCGTTCTTCATCCAGTTCGTCGACCCGGCATTCCCGCATCCCGCGCTGTCGTTCGTCGTGCTCGGGGCGATCGCGCAATGCGCGAGCTTCCTGTACCTGAGCACGCTGATCTTCGCGGGTGCGCGGCTCGCCGAGCACTTCCGCCGCCGCCGCAAGCTTGCAGCAGGCGCGGCGAGCAGCGTGGGCGGCCTGTTCATCGGATTCTCGGTGAAGCTCGCGCTGGCGACGATGAGTTAAGCGAGTCACCCGACGAGCGAACGCTTGCGCGTTTGCAGGTCGGGTGGCGGGCCAATAAAAAGAATCGACCAATCATCCGGGGAAACCATTTTGACTGACACGCCAGGAAGCAATTCGTTGAGCGAGAGCACTGCATCGATCGATTTGACGGCCGCATCTGCGGCTGCCACGCCGCGGAATGAGGCGGACGGGGCGGTCGCGCGCATTCGGACGTCGATCGACATAGAGTCGTCCACTGCCGTGCTGTCCTTCGGCGACGACGCGATGCGCGAGCTCAGCGCGTATTCCGATCGCATCCTGGCAGACGTGAAAGGCAAAGATGTAGGCGAAGCGGGGGTGCTCCTGTCGAATCTGCAGGACCAGATTCGTTCACTGGATCCGGAGTCGTTGCAGAAGCAGGGTTTCGTTTCGCGTATGCTCGGCACCGCGCAGCGGGCAGTCGAGCGTTTCGTGCGCCGCTACGAGGATGTGTCGGGCCAGATCAACGAGGTGGCGCTGCGGCTAGAGATATGGCGCGAGGCGATGCGTCGCGACATCGCGATGCTGGACGACCTGCACGCGAACGGCGTCCAGTACGTGAAGAACCTGGACACGTACATCACGGCGGGCGAGCAGTACGTCGCTGAATTCCGGCAAAGCCGTATGCCGGAATTGCAGGCCGCGATGAGCGGCTTGTCGGACGATGAGCGCGCGCTCCAGCAGGAGAAGGTGCAGGATCTCGCACGCAACATCGATCGGCTCGAGCGCAAGGTGCATGACCTGAAGCTCGCGCGAATGGTCGGGTTGCAGCGCCTGCCGCAGATCCGCATCGTGCAGAATGGCGATGCCCTGCTGGTGGACAAGATCCATACGGCGATTCATACCGCGATTCCCGCATGGAAGGCGCAGTTCATCACCGCGCTTGCGCTTGAGCGGCAGAAGCAGGCGTACGAGACGCAGCAGGCCGTGGTCGACATGACCAATGAACTGCTGCGCAAGAATGCCGAGCAACTGCACCGCAGCGCTACGTCGATCGAGCAGGCAAGCCAGCGTAGTGTCATCGATATCGAATCGGTGCGTCATGCGAATGAATTGCTGCTGCGCACGGTCGGTGACGTGATGGAAATCCAGGCGGAAGGCCGGAAGAACCGAGCAGCGGTCGAGGTCGAATTGAAGAAGCTCGAATCGGATCTGCGGACGTCGTTGGCGCGTCAGGCGGCGGGGGCGTGATGCTGCGCTGGGGCGGACGTCTTCAATTGCCAAAGGTGCGGCCGAAAGGCGGCACCCGGCTCATTGTCCGTGCGCTGTGGATGAGCTTGTGGCACGGATTCGTGGCATACGGTTCCGCGTTCGCGGGAACGGCGGTTGGGGTCGGTGCGGCGTCGCTGGTCGCCGCAGTCGGTCTGGTGGACAAGTTGCACGAATTCGACAAGCACGCTCGGTTCGTGGATTTTGGGCCGTGGGTAATCGCGGTGATGATCGCGGGTGCAGGCATGTCGCTCTTCCTGATGGGAGCGGTCACGGGGTTGGCGTTCCGCCACCTGTACCTGGTGCCGCGGGTCCACCTTGCCATCGGGCTTCTGACCGCTTTTGCCTATTTTCTGCCGACGGTCTGGCTGAGCGTAGGATGGATCGTGTTGCCGGCTGCGCTGCTCGTCTGGTGGGGGTTGCGCGCGCTGGAAACCCCGGACTCCGCGCGGATCGAGTGGTTGTTGCACAAGTATTACCGTGGGTTCCCGGAACTGCAGGACTGGATTCGGGAATACATCCTGACCGCGTGGATGTCGTCGTCTCGACCGGCGCCGCAGCCGCTGCAGCAAGCCGAGCTTTCGTCCGTGGCTGGTACAGCGGCGAACAGGCACGGACTGGCGTCAAGCCTCCTCGACGAACAAATGGCCGAGATGAGCCAGATGTACTCGCAATTGAAAGGCAGTGTGATCGAGGACGAATGGAGTGCGCTGATCAGGACCAGCCAGCGTATCCATCGAATGGTGGGCACCGATGTCGAGCGGTACAGCCTGTTGAACCACTTTCTCGCGTCGCAATTGCCCAACGCGATCAGGCTTGGTTGGTTTTTCGTCAAGGCTGACGGATTGACAGAATCTAACCCGTCCCGAGCGGAACACATGCGTGAAATCGAGGCGGGTCTCAAGGGACTGGTCGGGCAGTTCGAGAAGGTGCAGAACCAGATGGCGGAGAGTGACCTGGAGGGACTCCAGGCGCTACTTCGCGTCCTGAATGAAGATTTGAAGCAGGCAGAGCAGCGGAAGGCCAGCGCGCCTCCCCTGTGAAGTCGGCGGCCAGCGAACCGGCCGCGACGTGCAGCATTAACGTTTATTTATTGATTGACAGAGCCATGCCAAAACGCACAGACATCAAGAGCATCCTCATCATCGGCGCCGGCCCGATCATCATCGGCCAGGCGTGCGAGTTCGACTATTCGGGCGCGCAGGCTTGCAAGGCGTTGCGTGAGGAGGGCTACAAGGTCGTTCTCGTCAACAGCAACCCGGCGACGATCATGACCGACCCGAACACGGCCGACGTGACCTACATCGAGCCGATCACGTGGGAAGTCGTCGCGCGCATCATCGAGAAGGAGCGCCCGGATGCGATCCTGCCGACGATGGGCGGCCAGACCGCGCTGAACTGCGCGCTCGACCTGCACCACCACGGCGTGCTCGAGAAGTTCGGCGTCGAGCTGATCGGCGCGTCGCCGGAAGCGATCGACAAGGCGGAAGACCGCCAGAAGTTCAAGGAAGCGATGACCAAGATCGGTCTCGGTTCCGCGAAGTCGGGCATCGCGCATTCGATGGAAGAAGCGACCCAGGTGCACGCCGAGATCATGGCGCTCACCGGCGGCAGCGGCTACCCGGTCGTGATCCGTCCGTCGTTCACGCTCGGCGGCTCGGGCGGCGGCATCGCCTACAACCGCGAAGAGTTCGAAGAGATCTGCAAGCGCGGCCTGGATCTCTCGCCCACGCGCGAGCTGCTGATCGAAGAATCGCTGCTCGGCTGGAAGGAATACGAGATGGAGGTCGTGCGCGACCGCGCCGACAACTGCATCATCGTCTGCTCGATCGAGAACCTCGACCCGATGGGCGTGCACACCGGCGACTCGATCACGGTCGCGCCGGCACAGACGCTCACCGACAAGGAGTACCAGATCCTGCGTAACGCATCGCTCGCGGTGCTGCGCGAGATCGGCGTCGACACGGGCGGCTCGAACGTGCAGTTCTCGATCAACCCGAAGGACGGCCGCATGGTCGTCATCGAGATGAACCCGCGCGTGTCGCGTTCGTCGGCGCTCGCGTCGAAGGCCACGGGCTTCCCGATCGCGAAGGTCGCGGCGAAGCTGGCGGTCGGCTACACGCTCGACGAGCTGAAGAACGAAATCACCGGTGGCCAGACCCCGGCGTCGTTCGAGCCGACGATCGACTACGTCGTCACGAAGATCCCGCGCTTCGCGTTCGAGAAATTCCGCGAAGCCGATTCGCGCCTGACCACGCAGATGAAGTCGGTCGGCGAAGTGATGGCGATCGGCCGCACGTTCCAGGAATCGTTCCAGAAGGCGCTGCGCGGCCTCGAAGTGGGCGTCGACGGTCTCGACGAGAAGTCGACCAACCGCGACGAGATCGCGATCGAGATCCACGAGCCGGGCCCGGACCGCATCTGGTACGTCGGCGATGCGTTCCGGATCGGCATGACGGCCCAGGAAATCTACGCGGAAACCGCGATCGACCCGTGGTTCCTCGAGCAGATCGAGCAGATCATCCTGAAGGAAAAGGCGCTCGGCGGCCGCACGCTCGCATCGCTGTCGTTCGACGAACTGCGCTACCTGAAGCAGAGCGGCTTCTCCGACCGCCGCCTCGCGAAGCTGCTCGGCGCGACGCCGGAAGACGTCCGCAAGCGCCGCGTCGAACTCAACGTGCGCCCGGTCTACAAGCGTGTCGACACCTGCGCGGCCGAGTTCGCGACGAAAACCGCGTACATGTACTCGACCTACGAGGAAGAGTGCGAAGCGCAGCCGACCACCAACAAGAAGATCATGGTGCTCGGCGGCGGCCCGAACCGGATCGGCCAGGGTATCGAGTTCGACTACTGCTGCGTGCACGCGGCCCTCGCGATGCGCGAGGACGGTTACGAAACGATCATGGTCAACTGCAACCCGGAAACGGTGTCGACCGACTATGACACGTCCGACCGCCTGTACTTCGAGCCGCTGACGCTGGAGGACGTGCTCGAGATCGTCGACAAGGAAAAGCCGGTCGGCGTGATCGTCCAGTACGGTGGCCAGACGCCGCTGAAGCTCGCGCTCGACCTCGAGGCGCACGGTGTGCCGATCGTCGGCACGTCGCCGGACATGATCGACGCAGCCGAAGACCGCGAACGCTTCCAGAAGCTGCTGCAGGACCTCGGCCTGCGCCAGCCGCCGAACCGCACCGCACGCGCCGAAGACGAAGCGCTCGCGCTCGCGGAAGAGATCGGCTATCCGCTGGTCGTGCGCCCGTCGTACGTGCTGGGCGGCCGCGCGATGGAAATCGTCCACGAGCCGCGCGACCTCGAGCGCTACATGCGCGAGGCCGTGAAAGTGTCGAACGATTCGCCGGTGCTGCTCGACCGCTTCCTGAACGACGCGATCGAGTGCGACGTCGACTGCATCTGCGACGGCGAAGCCGTGTTCATCGGCGGCGTGATGGAGCACATCGAGCAGGCGGGCGTCCACTCGGGCGACTCGGCATGCTCGCTGCCGCCGTACTCGCTGTCGAAGGAAACCGTTGCCGAGCTGAAGCGCCAGACGGGCGCGATGGCGAAGGCGCTGAACGTGGTCGGCCTGATGAACGTGCAGTTCGCGATCCAGCAGGTGCCGCAGGCGGACGGTTCGAAGCAGGACATCATCTACGTGCTGGAAGTGAACCCGCGCGCGTCGCGCACGGTGCCCTACGTGTCGAAGGCGACCAGCCTGCCGCTCGCGAAGATCGCGGCGCGTGCGATGGTCGGCCAGAAGCTCGCGCAGCAGGGCGTGACGAAGGAAGTCGAGCCGCCGTACTTCAGCGTGAAGGAAGCGGTGTTCCCGTTCGTCAAGTTCCCGACCGTCGATCCGGTCCTCGGGCCTGAAATGCGTTCGACCGGCGAAGTGATGGGTGTCGGCCAGACGTTCGGCGAAGCGCTGTTCAAGTCGCAGCTCGCGGCCGGTTCGCGCCTGCCGGAGTCGGGCACGGTGCTGCTGACCGTGATGGACGCCGACAAGCCGAAGGCGGTCGAAGTCGCGCGCATGCTGCACGACCTCGGCTACCCGATCGTCGCGACCAAGGGCACGGCTGCCGCGATCGAAGCGGCCGGCGTGCCGGTGAAGGTCGTGAACAAGGTGAAGGACGGCCGTCCGCACATCGTCGACATGATCAAGAACGGCGAGATCGCACTCGTGTTCACGACGGTCGACGAAACGCGCCAGGCGATCGCCGATTCGCGTTCGATCCGCATGAGCGCGCAGGCGCACAAGGTCACGTACTACACGACGATGTCGGGCGCGCGCGCGGCGGTTGAAGGCTTGCGCTACCTGAAGGATCTGGAAGTCTATGATTTACAAGGTCTTCACGCTCGCCTAAACTAAGCAGTCAGTTACCTGTCGAAGCAACACGTGCCGCGATTAGGCGGTGTTTCCAGTGCATCGGAAACGCGCTTAATCGCGGTGATTTTTTTTAAAGCCGTTTTTAGCGATTGAGCCGTTTATGAGCACCATTCCGTTGACAAAGCGTGGCGCGGAACTCCTGCGCGATGAATTGCAGCGCCTCAAGTCCGTCGAGCGGCCGGCCGTGATCAACGCGATCGCGGAGGCCCGCGCACAGGGCGACCTGTCCGAAAACGCCGAATACGATGCGGCGAAGGAAAAGCAGGGCTTCATCGAGGGTCGTATCGCGGAACTCGAATCGAAGCTGTCGGCCGCGCAAGTCATCGATCCCACCGTGCTCGATGCCGAAGGCCGCGTGGTTTTCGCATCGACCGTCGAACTCGAGGATCTCGAGTCGGGCGACACCGTCAAGTACCAGATCGTCGGCGACGACGAAGCCGATATCGACCACGGCCTGATCTCGGTCAGCTCGCCGATCGCGCGCGCACTGATCGGCAAGTCCGAAGGCGACGTCGCGGCCGTGCAGGCGCCGAGCGGCGTGCGCGAGTACGAAATCATCTCGGTCAGCTACATCTGAAGCGGGGCGACGTGATGCCGCATCGCGTGTTCCGTCTGCTGTCGGCCGTGTGGGTCGGCAGCCTGCTGACGATCGGGTATGCGGTCGCGCCCGTGCTGTTCAAGACGCTGGAGCGGATGACGGCCGGTTCGGTCGCCGCCCAGCTGTTCCGTATCGAGGCGATCCTCGGTGTCGTGTGCGGCGTGCTGCTGCTTGCGTTGTCGAACCAGCAGGTGCGGCGCGGCAGCAGCGAATATCGCCGCGTGCGCTGGATCGTCGCCGCGATGGTCGTGTGCGTGCTGGTCGGATATTTCGCGCTGCAGCCGTTCATGAATGCGCTGCGGGTGGCCGCGATGGACGCGGGCACCGATATCGCGAACTCGCCGTATGCGAGCCGCTTCGGGATGCTGCACGGCGTCTCGAGCGTGTTCTACCTCGTCGAGAGTGTGCTGGGGCTGATGCTGATCTGGCGTCTGCCGGCGCGCGACGCCTGACGCGAATACCGCGCGGGCCCGGTCGAGGCCGGGCCCGCGGGCAGGGTGGCGGCACGGCGAGCCGTGCCGCCTCGATGCTCACTTGTCCTGGAACGGACGCTTCGTGCTGGCCTGGCGCTTCTTGGCGCGCTTCACGTTACCGCCTGCCGTCACGCGCTCGTTGCCGCGCACCGTGACCTTGACCGGCCGCGGGCGACGCACGGGGCTCGCGTTCGGCGATACCTTGACGACCTTGACGGTGCGCGGTGCACGACCTTTCTTGTCGTCGACGGCTTCGGCCGCGCTGGGCACGGTGCCGGCACGACGGCCGCGAGCCGGAGCCGCTGCGGCGGCTTCGGGCTTCCAGATCACCAGCAGCTTGCCGATGTGCTGGATCGGCGCCGCGCTGAGGCGGTCGCAGATCTCGTCGTAGATCGCGATGCGCTCGTCGCGCTCGTCGCCGAACACGCGGATCTTGATCAGCTGGTGCGCGTCGAGGTGCACCTTGATTTCCTTCAGCACGGCGTCGGTGAGCCCTTCGGCCCCGATCAGCACGACGGGCTTGAGCGCATGGGCCTGGGAGCGCAGCGCGGAGCGCTCGGCGGGAGAAAGCGAAAGGGCGGGCATGGAAATGTCGAAATCTAAATAAGGGCGCGCTGACTGAATAGCGATCGCGGGAAGTTACCGCGTCAGCCGTGCGCCGAAACCACGTAAAATCGCGGCTTGGGCCTGAAAAGGGGCCGCAGCCGCGCGAAGAAGACGCGTATTATCCGCTAAAAGCGCGGCTTCACGAAGCAATGGGCAGCAATCTCTCTCTCGAATGGCAAAAAACCGCTTCAACCAGCACTGGCTGCACGACCACATCAACGACCCCTACGTCAAAATGGCGCAGCGGGAGGGCTATCGCGCGCGCGCCGCGTACAAGCTGAAGGAAATCGACGAGCAGGACAAGCTGATCCGTCCGGGCCAGGTGATCGTCGACCTCGGCGCGACGCCGGGCAGCTGGAGCCAGTATGCCCGCAACAAGCTCGCGCAGGGCAAGAAGCGTGACGCGGAACGCGAAGGCGGCATCGACGGCACGATCGTGGCGCTCGACATCCTGCCGATGGAGCCGATCGCCGACGTCCACTTCCTGCAGGGCGACTTCCGCGAGGACGAAGTCCTTCACCAGCTCGAAGAAGTGCTCGAAGGGCGCGCGGTGGACCTTGTTATTTCCGACATGGCCCCCAACCTCTCTGGCGTGGCCTCGGCAGACGCGGCGCGCATCGAGCATCTGTGCGATCTGGCGCTCGAATTTGCGCAGAATCATCTGAAGCCGGATGGTGCGCTGCTCGTGAAATGCTTTCACGGCAGCGGCTACAGCCAGATCGTCGAGAAATTCAAACAGCAGTTTAAGACCGTCGCGCCGCGCAAGCCGAAGGCGTCCCGCGACAAATCGTCCGAAACGTTCATTTTGGGTCGGCATCTGAAACGTCCGCGCTGACGCGCAGCGAGGTGCCGCAAACGGGCTCCGGCCCTTGCCAGACAAGCGAAGCGCTATCGCGGCGGTTGTCAATGCTTATGGCGAGGGTGGTCGGACTGGATTAGAATGACCGAGGGGCGCCGCAAGGAAAATGTAGGCGCTCGTCTACGAGTGAAGGAGTGGTGCTTTGAACAACAATATGTTTTCGAAGGCAGCGGTGTGGCTGGTGATCGCACTGGTGCTGTTTACGGTGTTCAAGCAGTTCGACAAGCCCCGCGTCCAGGAAGGCGTGTCCTATTCGCAGTTCATGGACGACGCCAAGAACGGCAAGGTCAAGAACGTCATCGTTCAGGGGCGCAACCTCACCGTCACTCCGGCTGATGGCCAGAAATACCAGATCGTGTCGCCCGGCGACATCTGGATGGTTGGCGATCTGATGAAGTACGGCGTGCAGGTCAGCGGCAAGGCCGACGACGAGCCGAACGCGCTGATGTCCGCGCTGTACTACCTCGGGCCGACGATCCTGATCATCGTGTTCTGGTTCTACATGATGAGGCAGATGCAGGGGGGCGGCAAAGGCGGCGCATTCTCGTTCGGGAAATCGCGCGCGCGGCTGATCGACGAGAACAACAACGCGGTGAACTTCTCCGACGTCGCGGGCTGCGACGAAGCGAAGGAAGAAGTGTCCGAGCTCGTCGACTTCCTGCGCGATCCGCAGAAATTCCAGAAGCTGGGCGGCCGCATTCCGCGCGGCGTGCTGCTGGTCGGCCCGCCGGGTACCGGCAAGACGCTGCTGGCCCGCGCGATCGCGGGTGAAGCGAAGGTGCCGTTCTTCAGCATCTCGGGTTCGGACTTCGTCGAAATGTTCGTCGGTGTCGGCGCGGCGCGTGTGCGCGACATGTTCGAGCAGGCAAAGAAGCATGCACCGTGTATCGTGTTCATCGACGAAATCGATGCGGTCGGCCGTCATCGCGGCGCCGGCATGGGCGGCGGTAACGACGAGCGCGAACAGACGCTGAACCAGATGCTCGTCGAGATGGACGGCTTCGAGGCGAACTCGGGCGTGATCGTGATCGCCGCGACCAACCGTTCCGACGTGCTCGACAAGGCGCTGCTGCGTCCGGGCCGCTTCGACCGCCAGGTCTACGTCGGTCTGCCGGACATCCGCGGCCGCGAACAGATCATGCGCGTGCACCTGCGCAAGGTGCCGATCGCGAACGACGTCGATGCGGCAGTCATCGCACGCGGCACGCCGGGCTTCTCGGGCGCCGATCTCGCGAACCTCGTGAACGAGGCTGCGCTGTTCGCCGCACGTCGCGGCAAGCGCATCGTCGAGATGCAGGATTTCGAAGACGCGAAGGACAAGATCTTCATGGGTCCGGAGCGCAAGTCGGCCGTGATCCGCGAAGAAGCGAAGCGTGCGACCGCTTATCACGAGTCGGGCCACGCGGTGATCGCGAAGCTGCTGCCGAAGGCGGATCCCGTGCACAAGGTCACGATCATCCCGCGCGGTCGCGCACTGGGTGTCACGTGGCAGTTGCCGGAGCACGACAACGAAACGTACTCGAAGGACTACCTGATGGACCGCCTTGCGATCCTGTTCGGTGGCCGGGTGGCGGAAGAGCTGTTCATGAACCTCGTCAGCACCGGCGCATCGGACGACTTCAACAAGGCAACGCAGACGGCGCGTGCGATGGTGGCCCGTTTCGGCATGACCGACGCGCTCGGGCCGATGGTCTACGTCGACGACGAGAACGATGCATCGCCGTTCGGCCGCGGCTTCACGCGCACGATCTCGGAAGCGACGCAGCAGAAGGTCGATTCGGAAATCCGCCGTGTGCTCGACGAACAGTACGGCCTTGCGCGCCGCCTGCTCGAAGAGAACCGCGACAAGGTCGAAGCGATGACCGCCGCGCTGATGGAGTGGGAGACGATCGATGCCGATCAGATCAACGACATCATGGAAGGCCGTCCGCCGCGCTCCCCGAAGAGCTCGCCGGCTGTCGGCGGCGATTCGTCGGGTGGTGGCAGCAGCGCCGAGGTGAAGCCCGCCAACGCGCCGGCGCCCGCTTCGCCGGCGGCATAATCTCCGCTTTAGCGCCGTTCACGGGCTGGTGTGGCTTCACACCGGCCCGTTTTGCATTCATTCACGCCAGTTGCTCGTGTCCGATTCCGCTGTTTCCCCAATCATTCCCGCGCCGCTCCGGTGCGGCCGCTTCGAACTGACGTTCGAACGCCCGCTCGTGATGGGCATCCTCAACGCCACGCCTGATTCGTTCTCCGACGGCGGCCGCTTCCTCGCGCGCGACGATGCGCTGCGCCAGGCCGAGCGGATGATTGCCGAAGGCGTCGACCTTCTCGATATCGGCGGCGAATCGACGCGCCCCGGCGCGCCGCCCGTGCCGCTCGACGAGGAACTCGCACGCGTGATCCCGCTCGTCGAAGCGCTGCGGCCGCTGAACGTGCCGTTGTCGATCGATACCTACAAGCCGGCCGTGATGCACGCCGCGCTGGCCGCCGGCGCCGACCTGATCAACGACATCTGGGGGTTCCGCCAGCCGGGCGCGATCGACGCGGTGCGCGACGGCAACTGCGGGCTGTGCGCGATGCACATGCTGGGTGAGCCACGGACGATGCAGGTCGGCGAACCCGATTACGGCGACGTCGTGACCGACGTGCGCGATTTTCTCGCCGAGCGCGCGCAGGCGCTGCGCGATGCGGGGATTGCGCCGGAGCGGATCTGCGTCGATCCCGGTTTCGGATTCGGCAAGGCGGTCGTCGACGACAACTATGCGTTGCTGGCCGCGTTGCCGGACACGGCACCCGTGCGGCCCGACGGCCGCGCGTATCCGATCCTCGCGGGCATGTCGCGCAAGTCGATGCTCGGCGCGGTGATCGGCGGCAAGCCGCCGATGGAGCGCGTCGCGGCGAGCGTGGCGGCCGCGGTGTGCGCGGTCGAGCGTGGGGCGGCGATCGTGCGCGTGCACGACGTCGCGGCAACGGTCGACGCGCTGAAAATCTTGAATGCCGTGCGCGAAGCCGCGCGGCAACGATAAAGCAGAAGACGAAGGAGGAAGGTTCACCATGGGACGTCGATATTTCGGCACGGACGGCATTCGCGGTACGGTGGGCGAGGCGCCCATCACGCCGGATTTCGTGTTGCGTCTCGGCTACGCGGCCGGCAAGGTACTGGCCAGCTCGGCCGATGTCGCGGCAGGCTCGCGCCCGACCGTGCTGATCGGCAAGGACACGCGCGTGTCGGGCTACATGCTCGAAGCCGCGCTCGAGGCCGGGTTCTCGGCGGCCGGCGTCGACGTGATGCTGGCCGGCCCGATGCCGACGCCGGGCGTCGCGTACCTGACGCGCGCGCTGCGCCTGTCGGCGGGCGTCGTGATCAGTGCATCGCACAACCCGTATCACGACAACGGGATCAAGTTTTTCTCCGCCGACGGCAACAAGCTGCCGGACGACACCGAAGCCGCGATCGAAGCGTGGCTCGACAAGCCGCTCGAATGCGCGTCGTCGGACGGTCTCGGCAAGGCGCGCCGCCTTGACGACGCGGCCGGCCGCTACATCGAGTTTTGCAAGAGCACGTTCCCTGCCGCGTTCAACCTGCGCGGGCTGAAGCTCGTGATCGACTGCGCGCACGGCGCCGCGTACCAGATCGCGCCGCACGTGTTCCACGAACTCGGCGCGGACGTGATTCCGATCGGTGTCGCGCCGAACGGCTTCAACATCAACGATGGTGTCGGTGCGACCGCGCCGGACGCGCTGGTGCGCGCGGTGCGTGCGAACCACGCCGATCTCGGCATTGCGCTCGACGGCGATGCTGACCGCCTGCAGGTGGTCGATGCGGCCGGTCGCCTGTACAACGGCGACGAGCTGCTCTACGTGCTCGTGAAGGACCGGATCGCGACCGACGGCAAGGTCGAAGGCGCGGTCGGCACGCTGATGACGAACCTCGCGGTCGAAGTCGCGCTGCAGCGCGAGGGCGTGAAGTTCGTCCGCGCGGCGGTCGGCGATCGCTACGTGCTCGAGCAACTGCGCGAGCACGGCTGGCAGCTCGGCGCGGAAGGCTCGGGCCACATCCTGTCGCTCGATCGCCACTCGACCGGCGACGGCATCGTGTCGGCACTGCTCGTGCTGGCCGCGCTGAAGCGCAGCGGCAAGACCCTCGCGCAGATGCTCGACGGCGTCACGCTGTTCCCGCAGAAGCTGATCAACGTGCGGATGAAGCCGGGTGCCGACTGGAAGGGCAGCACGTCGATTCGCGCCGCGATCGACGCAGCCGAAGCCGCGCTCGCCGGCAGCGGTCGCGTGCTGATCCGCGCATCGGGCACGGAGCCCGTGCTGCGCGTGATGGTCGAAGCACAGCAGGCGGCCGACGCGGTGCGCCATGCGGAGACGATCGCCGACGCGGTGCGCGCGGCGACGACCTGACGCGCGGGCCCGGCGCGTCAGGTCAAGCACCTGCGCGCCGGTGTTCCGGTGAACCCGCACACGGCGCCTTCGGGGCGCCGTGATTTCGTCGGACGCAAAGGTTTGCGATACCTATAAAGAGAAGGGCGCGTCGCCCCCGCAATCCAGTGTCGAAAAATCGTCGGACCCCTGATATCGGGCCAGCCACAAGCGGGGGCTTTCCTGGGCGCAGGCACTGCGCTACGATCCGCTCGCACCGATGTAAAGCGGGACGTCTCCCGTCCCTTCCAGGCAGGCAATTCTTGCCGCCGCCGCCGTTCAGGCGCCGCCCTGGCGCCGCGCGCGCCGCACCCGCTACTCCCTTTCAACCAGTCATGTTACTGTCACGCCAGTTTCATCGATTGTCACATTACCGTCATGAGGAGCCCCTAACCTTCGCGGTGCCGTAGTCATCCGCTCACACACTGGAGGTCTCATGAAATTGATGCAAACCGCGATTGCCGGCCTGGCTGGCGCGCTTTTCGCCGTCGCCGCTCACGCTGCCGACATCACGGGCGCAGGCAGCACGTTCGCGATGCCGATCTATACGAAATGGGCTGCTGACTACCAGCAGACCGGCGGCGCGAAGGTCAACTACCAAGGTATCGGCTCGTCGGGCGGCCTGAAGCAGATCGTCGCGAAGACGGTCGATTTTGCCGGTTCGGACGCTCCGCTGAAGGATGACGAGCTCGCGAAGGAAGGCCTGTTCCAGTTCCCGACGGTGGTCGGCGGCGTGGTGCCGGTCGTCAACGTGCCGGGCGTGAAGCCGGGTGAACTGACGCTGTCGGGCCCGGTGCTCGGCGACATCTATCTCGGCAAGATCAAGAAGTGGAACGACCCGGCGATCGCCGCGCTGAACCCGAAGGTCAAGCTGCCGGACACGGACATCGCCGTGGTTCGCCGCGCTGACGGCTCGGGCACGAGCTTCATCTGGACGAACTACCTGTCGAAGGTCAACGACGAGTGGAAGTCGAAGGTCGGCGAAGGCACGACGGTCAACTGGCCGACGGGCACGGGCGGCAAGGGCAACGACGGCGTCGCAGCGTTCGTGCAGCGCCTGCCGGGCGCAGTCGGCTACGTCGAATGGGCGTATGCGAAGAAGAACAACATGGTCTACACGGCCCTGAAGAACTCGACGGGCACGGTGGTCGAGCCGAAGACGGAAACGTTCAAGGCCGCTGCTGCAGGCGCGAACTGGTCGAAGTCGTTCTACCAGATCCTGACGAACCAGCCGGGCAAGGAAGCATGGCCGGTCGTCGGCGCGACGTTCGTGCTGCTGCACGCGAAGCAGGACAAGCCGGAGCAGGGCGTGGAAACGCTGAAGTTCTTCAGCTGGGCGTTCAAGAACGGCGAGAAGGCTGCTGACAGCCTCGACTACATCTCGCTGCCGCCGGCAGTCGAAGCGGAAATCCGCAAGCAGTGGAAGATCAAGGTGACGGACGCTTCGGGCAAGCCGGTCGCCGCCGAGTAAGCATTGCAGCGGTTCGCTGCCCGGCCGTGCCGGTCGGGCAGTGTGTGCGGTAAAGCCGGGCGTTACGGCGCCCGGCAATCAAAAGCAGGCACCCATGTCTGATATTTCCTATACGTCCTCACGGTCCGCCGACGTTGCGCAGCAACGCGCGCCGAGCCGCCTCGGGGATGTCGTATTCGGCGGTCTTGCACGGCTTGCCGCCATCGTGACCCTGCTGCTGCTCGGCGGGATCATCGTTTCCCTGATCATCGCGTCGATGCCGACCATCCAGAAGTTCGGCCTCGGCTTCCTGTGGCAATCCGAGTGGGATCCCAACTCGGACATCTACGGCGCGCTCGTGCCGATCTACGGCACGATCGTGACGTCGGTCATCGCGCTCGTCATCGCGGTGCCGGTCAGCTTCGGCATCGCGCTGTTTCTCACCGAGCTGTCGCCCGTGTGGCTGCGCCGCCCGCTCGGCATCGCGATCGAGCTGCTCGCCGCGATTCCGTCGATCGTGTACGGCATGTGGGGCCTGCTCGTGTTCGCACCGATCTTCGCGGAATATTTCCAGAAGCCGATCGGCCGCCTGTTCAAGGACGTGTGGGTGCTCGGCCCGCTGACCGCCGGCCCGCCGATCGGTATCGGCATCCTGGCCGCCGGCGTGATTCTCGCGATCATGATCATCCCGTACATCGCATCGGTGATGCGTGACGTGTTCGAAGTCACGCCCGTGCTGCTGAAGGAATCGGCGTACGGGATCGGCTGCACGACCTGGGAAGTGATGTGGAAGGTCGTGCTGCCCTATACGAAGACCGGCGTGATCGGCGGCGTGATGCTCGGCCTCGGCCGCGCGCTCGGCGAGACGATGGCCGTGACCTTCGTGATCGGCAATACGAACCTGCTCGACAGCATTTCTCTGTTCGCGCCGGGCAACAGCATCACGTCGGCGCTGGCCAACGAATTCGCGGAAGCGCAGCCGGGCCTGCATACGTCTGCGTTGATGGAGCTGGGCCTGATCCTGTTCGTGATCACGTTCATCGTGCTGTCCATCTCCAAACTGCTGCTGCTTCGTCTCGAGAAGGGAGAGGGCAAGAAATGAGCGAGCCCATCATGAATTTCCCGGGGCCGGACGGCGCCGTGCTCGACGCGATGCGCAACCGCCTGCAGCGCAAGCGCAAGGCCGTCAACGCGATCGCGCTCGCCGCGTCGCTCGGCGCGATGGCATTCGGCCTCTTGTGGCTCGTGTGGATTCTCTACACGACGGTGCATCTCGGCATCGGCGGCCTGTCGCTGCAACTGTTCACGGAATCGACGCCGGCACCGAACACGGAAGGCGGCGGTCTCGCGAACGCGATCGTCGGCAGCTTGCTGCTGTGCGGTTTCGGCACGCTGGTCGGCACGCCGATCGGCATCCTGGCCGGTGTCTATCTCGCCGAATACGGCCAGAAGAACCTGCTGGCGAGCACGATCCGCTTCATCAACGACATCCTGCTGTCCGCGCCGTCGATCGTCATCGGCCTGTTCGTGTACGCGATCGTCGTTGCGAAGTCGGGGCGCTTCTCGGGCTGGGCCGGCGTGATCGCGCTCGCGCTGCTGCAGATTCCGATCGTGATCCGCACGACCGAGAACATGCTGAAGCTCGTGCCGAACGCGCTGCGCGAAGCGGCCTTCGCGCTCGGCACGCCGAAGTGGCGCATGGTGCTGAAGATCACGCTGCGCGCGTCGGTCGGCGGGATCATCACGGGCGTGCTGCTCGCCGTCGCGCGGATCGCCGGCGAAACGGCGCCGCTGCTGTTCACCGCGTTGTCGAACCAGTTCTTCTCGGTCGACATGAGCCAGCCGATGGCGAACCTGCCCGTCACGATCTACAAGTTCGCGATGAGCCCGTTCGCGGAATGGCAGTCGCTCGCCTGGGCGGGCGTGTTCCTGATCACGCTCGGGGTGCTTGGACTCAACATCCTGGCGCGCTCGATCTTCTCGAAAAAGTAACGGCGGAGCAATCCGATGAATATGGCAGAAAGCCACCTGAATCCCGTCGAGCGCACCGCTGCGCCCGCCGGCACGCACGATGCGGCGCACGGCCGTCCGCTCGAGCCGCTGAACGCGAAGATCGAGGTCAACAACCTCAACTTCTTCTACAACAAGTTCCACGCGCTGAAGAACATCAACCTGAGCATTCCCGAAGGGAAGGTGACGGCGTTCATCGGCCCGTCGGGCTGCGGCAAGTCGACGCTGCTGCGCACGTTCAACAAGATGTTCGCGCTCTACCCGGAGCAGCGCGCCGAAGGCGAAATCCTGATGGACGGCGAGAACCTGCTGACGACGAAGCGCGACATCTCGCTGCTGCGCGCGCGGATCGGCATGGTGTTCCAGAAGCCGACCCCGTTCCCGATGTCGATCTACGACAACATCGCGTTCGGCGTGAAGATGTTCGAAAAGCTCACGCGCTCGGAAATGGACGATCGCGTCGAGTGGGCGCTCACGAAGGCCGCGCTGTGGAACGAAGTGAAGGACAAGCTGAGCCAGAGCGGCTACGGCCTCTCGGGCGGCCAGCAGCAGCGTCTGTGCATCGCGCGCGGCATCGCGATCCGTCCGGAAGTGCTGCTGCTCGACGAACCGTGCTCGGCGCTCGACCCGATCTCGACGGGCCGCATCGAAGAGCTGATCGCGGAGCTCAAGAGCGACTACACGGTCGTGATCGTCACGCACAACATGCAGCAGGCCGCACGCTGCTCGGATTTCACGGCCTACATGTACCTGGGCGAGCTGATCGAGTTCGGCGAGACCGAAAAGATCTTCATCAAGCCGGTGCGCAAGGAAACGGAAGACTACATCACCGGCCGCTTCGGCTGATGACGGAGAACAACAGCCATGTCGGATAAACATCTGTCGAGCCAGTTCGACGCCGATCTCAACGCGGTGTCGTCGAAAGTGCTGGAAATGGGCGGGCTCGTCGAGTCGCAGATCGTCGGCGCGATGCACGCGCTGAACGAATTCGATCGCGATACGGCCGAGAAGGTCATCGCGGCGGAGGAAACGCTGAACGCGATGGAAGTCGACATCGACCAGGAATGCGGCAACATCATCGCGCGGAGGCAGCCTGCCGCGCGTGACCTGCGTCTTTTGATGTCGATTTCGAAAACGATTACGAACCTCGAGCGCGCAGGCGACGAGGCCGAGAAGATCGCGAAGCGCGTGCGCCGCCTGGTCGACGAGCCGGCCGCGCGCACGGTCAACATCGCCGAGATCAAGGTGTCGGGCGAGATGGCCGTGACGATCCTGCGCCGCGCGCTCGACGCGTTTGCGCGTCTCGATACGGTGGCCGCCGCGCAGATCGTCAAGGACGACAAGGAAATCGACCAGGAATTCCGTGCGTTCGTGCGCAAGCTCGTGTCGTACATGCAGGAAGATCCGCGCACGATTTCGGTGGGCCTCGAATACCTGTTCATCGCGAAGGCGATCGAGCGGATCGGCGACCACGCGAAGAACATCGCCGAATTCATCATCTACATCGTGAAGGGCACCGACGTGCGGCACCAGCCGCGCGACACGCTCGATCGCGAAGCCAACAGTTAATCGACTCCGTAAGGAAGAACAGAGGTGCCGATGCCCAGCAACATTCTCGTCGTTGAAGATGAGCCCGCGATTTCCGAACTGATCTCGGTGAATCTCCAGCACGCCGGTCACTGCCCGATTCGGGCGTACAACGCCGAACAGGCGCAGAACCTGATCAGCGACGTGCTGCCCGATCTCGTGCTGCTCGACTGGATGCTGCCGGGCAAGTCCGGTATTGCGTTCGCGCGCGACCTGCGCAACAACGAACGGACCAAGCACATCCCGATCATCATGCTGACCGCACGTGGCGACGAGCAGGACAAGGTGCTCGGCCTCGAAATCGGCGCGGACGACTACGTGACGAAGCCGTTCTCGCCGAAGGAGCTGATGGCGCGGATCAAGGCCGTGCTGCGTCGTCGCGCGCCGCAACTGACCGAGGACGTCGTGTCGATCAACGGGCTGCGCCTCGACCCGGCCACGCATCGCGTCGCCGCGCATGCGGAAGGCAGCGAGATCAAGCTCGATCTCGGCCCGACCGAGTTCCGCCTGCTGCATTTCTTCATGACGCATCCGGAGCGCGTGCACAGCCGCACGCAACTGCTCGACCAGGTGTGGGGCGACCATGTATTCGTCGAGGAGCGCACCGTCGACGTGCACATCAAACGATTGCGCGCGGCCTTGAAACCGGCCGGCTGCGATGCGATGATCGAGACCGTGCGCGGCAGCGGCTACCGGCTCGCCAAGCACGCGTAACGTATCCACGCATGCCGTGTGCCACGGCATGCCGTTCATTCTTTCGGGCGCTGAATCATGAACATCATCTGGGCGCGCTTTCTGGTGTCGCTCGTGCTGCTCGTGCTGATCGGCGTATTGGTCGGCGTCTTCGCCGGCCCGACCGCGGGCCTCGTGTTCGTGGTCGTGATGCTGGTCGCGCAGGGCTTTTTCAGCACCTTCCATACGCAGCGTCTGTGGCGGCTGCTCGATGCACCGGTCTACGGCGAGGTGCCGAGCGCGCCGGGCATCTGGGGCGAGATCTACTATCGTCTGCACAAGCTCGCGAAGCAGTGGCATGCGCAGGTGCGGCAGGTCGAGCAGCAGCATTCGCGCTTCATCCAGGCGATCCAGGCGTCGCCGAACGGCGTCGCGATGCTCGACGATCACGACCAGATCGAGTGGTGCAACGCGATCGCCGAGGTCCATTTCGGCCTCGACGCGAAGCGCGACCTGCGCCAGCACATCACCAACCTGGTTCGCCATCCCGAGTTCGTTCGCTACCTGAACGCGCAGCATTACGAGGAGACGCTCGTGATGCGCGGCATGGGCGATTCGCGGCAGAACGTGCTGGAAGTGCAGGTGTTTCCGTACGGCGAGAATCGCAAGCTGTTGCTCACGCAGGACATCACCGAGCTCGAGCGGACCGATGCGATGCGGCGCGACTTCGTCGCGAACGTGTCGCACGAGTTGAAGACGCCGCTCACCGTGCTGTCGGGGTTCCTCGAGACGATGCGCGAGCTGCCGCTGAACGAGGAAGACCGTGCGCGCTATCTCGACATGATGGAGCAACAGGCGTCGCGGATGCGGCACATCGTGACCGACCTGCTGGTGCTCGCGAAGCTGGAGGGCGAGAGCAAGCCGCCGCTCGATCGCGCGATCGACATGCGTGCCGTGTTCGACCATCTGAAGGAGGACGCGCAGACGCTGTCGAACGGGCATCACGACATCGCGTTCTCGATCGACGAAACGCTCGGCGTCACCGGCGCGCAGACGGAGCTGTTCAGCGCGTTCGCGAATCTGGTCACCAACGCGATCCGCTATACGCCGGAAGGCGGCAAGATCGTCGTGACATGGCGGCGCGAAGGCGCGCAGGGCGTGTTTTCCGTCACGGACAGCGGCTTCGGGATTCCGGCCGCCGACCTGCCGCGGCTCACCGAGCGCTTCTACCGTGTCGACCGCAGCCGTTCGCGCGACACCGGCGGCACGGGGCTCGGCCTTGCGATCGTCAAGCACGTGCTGCAGCGGCACGACGCGCACCTGTACGTTCAGAGCGAGGAAGGGCGCGGCAGCACGTTCACCGCGCGCTTCCCGGGCTCGCGCATCATCGCGATCCGGCCGGCCGCCTACGAGGCATGATCGCGTGACGGCATCCGACGCTCGTTCGGTGGGCTGAGGTATGCCGGCTCCGCAATATAAAAACGCAGCCAGCCGGCTGCGTTTTTTATTGGGAGCGACGCGGCGCGCGACTTGTGCCGCGCGGCTGATTCTTCAGGAGCAGAACTTCGCGAGCAACCCGAGTTGCGCGTTGCGGATCGTCTTGCCGGCACGGCGCCGGCGGTAGTGACCGTCGCTATGCATCTGCCACGCCGACTGGTTGTCGCCGAGGCACACCGACAGGCCTTCGGCGATCACGCGCCGCTTGAGCTTGCGATCGCGGATCGGGAACGCGACTTCGACGCGGCGGAACAGGTTGCGGTCCATCCAGTCGGCGCTCGACAGATAGACCTCCTCGGCGCCGTTCGCGTGGAAGTAGTAGATCCGGTGGTGCTCGAGGAAGCGGCCGACGATCGAGCGCACGGTGATGTTTTCCGACAGCCCCGGCACGCCGGGTTTCAGCGCGCAGACACCGCGCACGATCAGGTCGACCTTGACGCCGGCCTGCGACGCTTCGTACAGCGCGGCGATCACCGTCGGCTCCAGCAGCGCGTTCATCTTCGCGACGACGCGCGCGCGTTTGCCGGCGCGTACATTGTCGATCTCCGCGCGGATCGAATCGATGATGCGCGGATGCAGCGTGAACGGCGACTGCCACAGCTCGTGCAGCGTGAGTTCGCCGCCGATGCCGGTCAGTTGCTGGAACACGTGATGGACGTCCTCGCAGATCTTCTGGTCGGCCGTCATCAGGCCGAAGTCGGTGTAGAGGCGTGCCGTGCGCGGATGGTAGTTGCCGGTGCCGAGGTGCACGTAGCGGCGCAGCGACGCCTTGCCGGCCTGCACGACGCGCCGCACGATCAGCATCATCTTCGCGTGGCACTTGTGGCCGACCACGCCGTACACGACATGCGCGCCGACGGCTTCGAGCTGCGACGCCCAGTTGATGTTGGTTTCCTCGTCGAAGCGCGCGAGCAGTTCGACGACGACGGTCACTTCCTTGCCGTTGCGCGCGGCTTCCATCAGCGCGTCCATCAGCGGCGAATCGGTGCCGGTGCGGTAGATCGTCTGCTTGATCGCGACGACGCTCGGATCCCTCGCGGCCTGCTGCAGCAGTTCGAGCACCGGCTGGAAGCTCTCGTACGGGTGGTGCAGCAGGATGTCGCCGTTGTCGATCGCGTCGAACATCGTCGGCGCGTTTGTGATCGCGGACGGGGTCGACGCGGTGAACGGCGTGAACTTCAGGTCGGGACGATCGACGAGATCGGGAATCTGCATCAGCCGCACGAGGTTCACCGAACCGGCCACGCGATAGCAGTCCTTCTCGCCGAGTTCGCTTTCCACGAGCAGGCGGCGCACGATGTGCGGCGGCGAGTCGGCCGACACCTCGAGGCGTACTGCATTGCCGAGGTGGCGCGCGGGCAGTTCGCCCTGCAGCGCCACGCGCAGGTTCGTGATTTCGTCTTCGTCGACGAACAGTTCGCTGTTGCGCGTGATGCGGAACTGGTTGCAGCTCTTCACCGTCAGTTGCGGGAAGAGCTCGCCGACGAAGCGCTGCATGAACGAGCTCAGCAGCACGAAGCCGTGCTCGAAGCCCGACAGCGCGTGCGGCATGCGCACGACGCGCGGCAGCGCGCGCGGCGCCTGCACGATACCCATCACGGCCTGGCGCCCGAACGCGTCGCGGCCTTCGAGCTCGACGACGAAATTCAGGCTCTTGTTCAGCACGCGCGGGAACGGATGGGCGGGATCGAGGCCGATCGGCGTCAGCACGGGCAGCAGCTCGTCGAGGAAGTAGTGCCGCGCCCATTCGAGCTGCTCGTCGTTCCACGTGTCGCTCGCATGGAAGTAGATGCCTTCCTGCTCGAGCGCGGGCAGCACGGTTTCGTGCAGCATCGTGTACTGTCGATGGACGAGCCGCTGCGCGCGTTCGACGACGAGGTCGTAAGCATGTTGTAACGACATGCCGTCGGGCGTCAGTGCGCCGGGGTTGTCGCGGATCTGCTCCTGCAGGCCGGCCATCCGGACTTCGAAGAATTCGTCGAGGTTGCTGCTGGTGATGCAGATGAAGCGGAGGCGCTCGAGCAACGGGACTTGCGGATCAGCTGCCTGGGCCAGCACGCGCTCGTTGAAACCGAGGATGCCGAGTTCACGATTGAGAAGCGGATAACGGACGGACATCGGCAGAGTAGGGGGTGATTCAGGCGATGATTCGAAAGGACGCTCGGAAACTCTCACGGTACGATGACGTGCGAATGACAATGATGTATTTATATCGGGAAATTCTACGCTGTAACCGTTTCGTCTCATAAATGTTTCGGCTATATGCAATCGAGCAGGATGCATGCCCGTGAAGCGTGGCAATGGCAAGCGTTCCACGCTTAAAATGTCGCCTTTGATTGATCGTCCGCGGTGGCTGCACCGGCCGCCGCGGGCGAACGCGCACGGAGCCCCTTCTGATGGTTACAACCCCCCACTTGCTGGCTGCCGTGGATCTCGGCTCGAACAGCTTCCGGCTGATCGTCGGTCGTGTCGAGGAAACGCCGGCGGGCAGCCAGATCTATCCCGTCGACGCGCTGCGCGAGCCCGTCCGGCTGGCCGCGGGCCTGTCGAGCGACAAGATGCTCGATCGCGCGTCGCAGGAGCGTGGCTGGGAAGCGCTCAAGCGGTTCGGCGAGCGCCTGCGCGATTTCCATCCCGATCACGTGCGCGCGGTGGCGACCAACACGCTGCGCGTCGCGAAGAACGCGGCCGAATTTCTCGGCGAAGCCGAAGCGGCATTGGGTTTCCCGATCGAAGTGATCGCGGGCCGCGAAGAAGCGCGGCTGATCTATGCGGGCGCCGCGCACTCGGTGCCGGCGAGCGCGGGCAAGCGGCTCGTCGTCGACATCGGCGGCGGCTCGACCGAATTCATCATCGGCTCGCACTACACGCCGATCGTGATGGAGAGCCTCTATATCGGCTGCGTGAGCCATAGCCGCACCTTCTTTCCGGCCGGCAACGTCGACGAATACACGATGCGGCAGGCCGAGCTCGCGGCCAAGCGCGAGATCCAGATCATTTCGAGCGAGTACAAGAAAGCCGGTTGGGACCAGGCGATCGGCTCGTCGGGCACCGCGCGTGCGCTCGCGGAACTCGTCGAGGCAAACGGCTTCAACGATCCGGGCATCACGCACGGCATTTCGCGTGGTGGCCTCGAGCGGCTCAAGCGTGCGCTGATCAAGTCGGAGAACGTCAACCGGCTGAAGCTGATCGCGCTGAAGCCCGATCGCGTGCCGGTGCTCGCGGGCGGCCTCGCGATCATGCTCGCGGTGTTCGAGGAACTCGGTGTCGACTACGTCGATACGACCGACGGCGCATTGCGCCTCGGTGTGCTGTACGACCTGCTCGGCCGGACGCAGCACGAGGACATGCGTGCGGTGACCGTCGAGGGCTTCACGCGCCGCTACGGTGTCGATCGTGCGCAAGCCGAGCGGATCGGCGCGCTGGCGGGGCGCTTCTACGACGAACTCGAGGAAGCCGACGAAGAAGCGCGCGAGGAAGGGCGGATGTTCCTCGGCTGGGCGGCCGCGTTGCACGAGATCGGTTTGTCGATCTCGCACAGCGCGTATCACAAGCACTCGGCTTATATCGCGAGCAACGCGGACATGCCGGGTTTTTCGCGCACCGACCAGGCGCGCCTCGCCGCGCTCGTGCTCGGTCACGCGGGCAAGCTCGGCAAGCTGTCGCAGGCGCGCGAGGTCGAGTGGCCGCTGCTGTTCTGCCTGCGGCTCGCGGCGCTGCTGTGCCGGCGCCGGACCGATGCCGGGCTGCCGGACATTTCCGTTTCGCAGATGAAGAAAGGCGGGTATGAAGTGCGCCTGCCGAGCGCGTGGGTCGAGCAAAACCCGCTGACCGACTACAGCCTCAGCCAGGAGGCGGCCGAGTGGGAGAAGGTCGGCATCCCGTATCGCGTGGTGTATACCGGCGCGTAACCGGCTGAAGCGAGGCCGCGGCGAGGTCGATAGCGGGGCTGGGAGGGGCCGGGCAGCAGGCAGGCGTGGTGCCCCTCACGCTTGCCGCGTGATCGTCGTGGCGGCCGCTCAGTCCGACGAGCAGACGATCGCAGTCAGGAACGGAAACGCCTGCTTGACGGTCGCGTCGCTGCCGGCCTTGCGCACGGCTTCTTCCACCGCGCTTTTCGTGCCCCGCACCACGACGCCATAGGCCCAGTCGCCGATCGGCGTGCCGTCGCCCGCGCGGAAGATCGGGTCGTTCGCCTGGTATCCGAGCACGACATAGACACCGAAGCCGTACGCCGTCAGCGCATGGCTCGTGCGAAATGCATTGACCGAGTTCGATTCGACATGCATCGGCTCCGACTGGATGTCGCCGGCCGCGAGCAGCGGCGCGACGAATTTGTGGCCGGTCGAGTGGCAGTCGAGTGCGTCGTCAAGCGCCTTGGCCGACGCGGTGCCGGCAGTCGCGAGCGCGAGCAGCGATGCGCAGAGGGCGGTTTTGAGGATGTTGTTTTTCATGCGCGAGGGCAGGTTGTCCACGCGCATTATCGCGTGTTCCGGCAAGTGCCGTATGCGGGCTGCGGATGGCGCGTTGGCCCGTATGCCGTCGGTGATTCGACGGGCCGGACAGGCTGACGCTCGATCCTTTCCTGCATTGAAAGCGCGAGGTCGTCAGCCATTTGCTTTGTGCCGGCCGTCGAAATATGGCTGCCGGGGGCTGCGCGGATCGTTGTAGCGTCGATGCCCCAATGGATCCCTACAATGAATCGAGGCGCTGCGAACCGGGAGTCGCCGGTTGACGCTTGAAGGGCCCAGAAACGGAAAAAGGGGTTACGGTATTAACCGTAACCCCTTGATTCCTTTGGTCGGAGCGATAGGATTCGAACCTACGACCCTCTGATCCCAAATCAGATGCGCTACCAGGCTGCGCTACGCTCCGACGAGCCAAAGATTGTATCGTTGAATATCTGATCCGGTCAATCCCTATATGCGGGTAAATGCCGCGGCGGCAAACGCCCGCAGTTTGCGACAATTCGCCCGGTCATCGGCGGGGCCCGGACGCATGGGCGCGGGCCCGCTCGCCGAAGCAAGGAGAACATCATGATGAACCTGATCGTGTGGCGCCACGCCGAAGCCGAAGACTACGCGACGAGCGATCTCGCACGCCAGTTGACCGTCCGTGGCCGCAAGGACGCGCAGGCGATGGCCAAATGGCTGCGTGGCCGGCTCGAGACGAACGCCGTGATCCTCGCGAGCCCGGCGGCCCGCACTGTGCAGACGGTCGAGGCGCTGACCGACCAGTACCGGACGGTCGACGCGCTCGCGCCGGGCGGCAGCGTCGACGACGTGCTGGCGGCGGCCGGCTGGCCGGAAGGCATCGCGCCGACGGTCGTGATCGTCGGGCACCAGCCGACGCTCGGCAGCGTTGCCGCGCAGCTGATCGCCGGCGGCGACGACAGCTGGAGCGTCAAGAAGGGCGGAATCGTGTGGCTGGCGAGCCGCACGCGTGACGGCAGCCGGCAGGCGGTACTGCGTGCGGTATTGACGCCCGACCTGCTGTGAGGCCCGCCTGAAGGGCTTTGAAGGGATTGATCATACGGTTTCGCAAGCTTTCTGCTAAAGTCAATTCGGCGACACGTCATTGAAAGGACACGGTCGTGCCACATAACGGTCACGGCCGATTACTACATTGGCGGGCATGTCGTCCTATTCCTTACGATCAGGAAAGCCTAATGCGAGAACTGCCGACGCCTACGCTCCCTTTTGCCTCGCTGCCCCTCGACACGTCGCGGCGCCACCTGCCGCGCGCTGCTGAAACCGTCACATCGGAGTATCGCCTGCGCGCCGCGTGGGCGCGTACCGAAGACGAATTGCGCGAAGCCCAGCGCCTGCGTTATAGCGTGTTCGCCGAAGAGATGGGCGCGCAGGTCAGCGGCCCCTCCGGTCTCGACGTCGATCCGTTCGATGCGTACTGCGACCACCTGCTGGTTCGCGATCTCGACACCCTGAAGGTCGTCGGCACGTATCGCGTGCTGCCGCCGCACCAGGCGGCGCGTGTCGGCCGCCTGTACGCCGAAGGCGAATTCGACCTGTCGCGCCTCACGCATCTGCGCGGCAAGATGGTCGAGGTCGGCCGCTCGTGCGTGCACAGCGACTACCGCAGCGGCGCCGTCATCATGGCGCTGTGGGGCGGCCTCGGCGCGTACATGATGCAGAACGGCTACGAGACGATGCTCGGCTGCGCGAGCGTGTCGATGGCCGACGGCGGCCACTATGCGGCGAACCTGTACCAGTCGCTGTCGGCAGGCTCGCTGACGGCGCCGGAATATCGCGCGTTCCCGCACACGGCCCTGCCGGTCGACGAACTGCAGACGGGCACCGTCGTGGCGCCGCCGCCGCTGATCAAGGGTTACCTGCGTCTCGGCGCGAAGATCTGCGGTGCGCCGGCCTGGGATCCCGACTTCAACTGCGCGGATTTCCTGACGCTGTTCCGCCTGTCCGACATCAACGCGCGCTACGCCCGCCACTTCCTGGGCTGAGCCGTCGGAATCGCGTCGCGCCCGCCGGGGCGCGCGCAAGCGAACGCCGTCGCGTGGTACGAGCCGCGCGACGGCGTTCGTCCATCCGATCTACGTGTGTGAACCGGACCCTGTTAATTTCGGCGATACGCGATCACCAGCGTGCCGCGGGACGGCACGTTCGTGAACGGCCCCGGGGAAGGGCCGGACGGCAGCGGCGCGCTTAGTGCTTGCGCCGCCAGTCGAGCAGGTGGTGTTCGGCCATCCAGTGGTGGATCATCCCTTCGCCTTCATGGCTGCGCTTGTATTCGCGCGACTCGAAGAACGACAGGGCGACGAGCACCATCAGACCGACGAACAGCCCGATCAGGCCGGCAATTTCTTCAGACGACATGGCAGCCTCCTTTCCACGGCACAGCGCCATGCGTACATAGTAGGACATGCGCGGCGCGACTTCGAAGCGAGATTTCCGCTAGACTCGACGCGGTCCCGGCGTGCGATGGGCGCGCCGCTTTCCGGAGCCCTACCCGATGAACCGTTTCATGCTGGCCGTGCTGGCCGCATCTTTGCTCGCCGGCTGTACCAGCGATCCGCATCAGGCCCGTCGCGGCCATCCGCCGGAAGATCCGGCCGACTATCACGGCGTGCCGACCGACATGACGCCGCCGTCGATGCTCGACGCGCCGCCGCCGAAACCCACGCAGTAACGGCCGGTTCGGGCCGCCGTCAGGCGCGGGCCACGGGCGTGTCGGCGCCGATGTGCCGCAACAGCGCCGGCAGGTAGCGCGCCAGCGTCGCGCCGCGCGCGGCCATGAACAGCAGCAGCGCGAACCAGAGGCCGTGATTGCCGAACGTGCCGACGGCGGCGAGCGTGGCCACGACGAAGATCGAGAACGACACGACCATTGCACGCATCAGCGATTGTGTCTGCGTGGCGCCGATGAACACGCCGTCGAGCAGGAAGCCCCAGACCGACACGATCGGAGAAAGCGCGGCCCACGGCAGGTAGCGCAGCGCCATTTCGCGGATCTCGGCCTGATCGGTCAGGCGCGCGACGATCCAGCCGCCGGCGGCCCAGTACACGAGTGCGAACAGCAGCGCGCCGAGCGCCGACCAGAACAGCGTGACGCGTACGGCCTGCCGGAACGCGCGGCGGTCGCGCGCGCCGGCCGCCGCGCCGACGAGCGCCTCGGCCGCATGCGCGAAGCCGTCGAGGCCGTACGCCATGAACGTCTGGAAGTTCAGCAGCAGCGCGTTCGCCGCGAGCGTCGCATCGCCCTGTTTCGCACCGAGGTGCGCGAACCAGCCGAATGCGCCGAGCAGGCACAGCGTGCGCAGGAAGATGTCGCGATTGAGCACGATCAGCCGCTTGAGCGCGACGCGGTCGGCGAGTGCACGTACCGCGATCGGCGCAAGGCCGCGCGGCCGCAGCCGCCACAGCATCCATGCGCCGAGCGCGAAACCGCATGTGTCCGCGGTGGCCGTCGCGGCGCCGATGCCGGCGATGCCCCAGCCGAAGCCATACACGTAGAGCAGCACGGCGCCGATGTTCACCGCATTGATGAACACCTGCGCGACGAGCGCGAGCCGCACGCGCTGCACGCCGAGCAGGTAGCCGAGCACGACGTAGTTCGCGAGCGCGAACGGGGCGCTCCAGATGCGCGCGTGGCTGTAGGCAAGCGCCGTGGTGCGGACGGCATCGCTGCCGCCGAGCGCGGACAGCGCACATGACAGCAGCGGCACCTGCAGCGTCAGTATCGCGGCGCCGAGTGCGAATGCGACGATCAACGCGCGCAGCAGGTTCAGGCGGATCCCGGCGGCGTCGCCGGCGCCATGCGCCTGCGCGACGAGGCCCGTCGTCCCCATCCGCAGGAAACCGAACCCCCAGAACACGAAGTTGAAGAACAGCCCGCCGAGCGCGACGCCGCCCAAGTACTGCGTGCCGTCGAGGTGGCCCGCGACGGCCGTGTCGACGGCACCGAGGATCGGCTGGGTCAGGTTCGCGAGGACGATCGGGAATGCGAGCGCGAGGACGCGCCGGTGCGTGACGGCGGCCGTGCCGGCCCCGTGCGGTAACGCGGCTTCGGACATGGCGGACGCGTCAGGCGCGTTCCTGCACGCAGACCCAGGGCGAGACGACGACCGCCCACAGCTCCGGGTTGCGCGCCGCGTAATCGGCAGCGGTTTCGGCCGGCATGCGCGCGACGAGGCCCGCCGACAGCCAGCGCGTGACCTGCTCGGCATCGTCGTCGGCAACGGCTTCCGCGACGCTGACGAGATCGAGGTCGCGTGCCACGGACAGCAGCTTGCCTTGCGCGAAGAAGCGTTCGAGATCGCACCAGTCGATCTTGGCGGTTTCGCCGAGGAGTTTGGCGTAGAGCGGGCTGTGCGACGCGCCCGCGTCGGAGTGGTGATCAGAGGACATCGTTTTCTAGGAAAGACTGCGTAGTGGCGCCACTATAAACCATCCGGCCGGGCCGGCGGCATGGGGGGCGGCCAGCCTACGCGTCGCGCAGCGCGCGGCGCACGATCTTGCCGGTCGCGGTCATCGGCAGGCTGTCGACGAACGCGATCGCGCGCGGATACTCGTGCGCGGCGAGGCGCGTGCGCACATGTGCCTGCAGCGCCTGCACGAGCGCCTCGTCGCCGGCGTGGCCGGGATTCAGCACCACGAACGCCTTGACGATCTCGGTGCGCGTCGCGTCGGGCACGCCGACGACGGCGGCCATCCGCACCGCCGGATGCGTGAGCAGGCAGTCCTCGATCGGGCCCGGGCCGATCCGGTAGCCGGCGCTCGTGATCACGTCGTCGTCGCGGCCGACGAAGCGCACGAAGCCGTCGGCGTCGATCGTGCCCGTGTCGCCGGTGAGCAGGTAGTCGCCGGCGAACTTGTCGCGCGTCGCGTCGGCGTTGCGCCAGTATTCGAGGAACATCACCGGGTCGGGGCGGCGCACCGCGATGCGCCCCTCGACGCCGGGCGGCAGCGGCGTGCCGTCCGCGTCGACGATCGCGACCGCATGGCCGGGCACCGCCTTGCCGATCGCGCCGGGCCGCGCATCGAACAGCGCGGCGCACGACGACAGCACCATGTTGCACTCGGTTTGCCCGTAGAACTCGTTGATCGTCACGCCGAGCGCGTCGCGCCCCCAGGCCGTCAGCTCGGTGCCGAGCGATTCTCCGCCGCTCGCGACGGATTTCAGCGACAGCGCGTAGCGTTCGCGCGGTGCCGGGACGGTACGCATCAGCTTCAGTGCGGTGGGCGGCAGGAATGCATGAGTGACACCGTGCCGCGCCATCAGCGCGAACGCCGCGTCGCCGTCGAATTTCTCGAAGCGGCGCGCAAGCACCGGCACGCCGTGATGCCACGACGGCAGCAGCACGTCGAGCAGGCCGCCGATCCATGCCCAGTCGGCGGGCGTCCAGAACAGGCGCGCGTCGCGCGGGAAGCACTGCTGCGACATCTCGACGCCCGGCAGGTGGCCCAGCAGCACGCGATGCGCGTGCAGCGCGCCTTTCGGTTTGCCCGTCGTGCCGGACGTATAGATGATGACCGCCGGATCGTCGGCGGCCGTATCGGCCGGCACGAAGTCGGGTGTTTCGGCGGCGAGCGCCGCGTCGTAGCGCAGCACGCCCGGCTGATCGGGCTCATCGGGCGCATCGTCGCCGATGCGGTAGACGGTACGCAGTGCCGGCAGCCGGGCGCGCAGCGGCGCGATTTTCGCGTAGCCGGCCGCATCGGTGACGAGCGCAGCCGCCTCGCTGTTCGCGAGCCGGTATTCGAGCGCATCGACGCCGAACAGCGTGAAGAGCGGCACTGCAATGGCGCCGAGCTTGTACGCGGCGAGGTGCGCGACGGCCGTTTCGGGGCCCTGCGCGAGAAAGATGCCGATCCGGTCGCCGCGCCGCAGGCCGGCGCGCGCAAAGCTGTTCGCGAGCCGGTTAGAGGCATTCCTCAGGTCATCGAACGTGATGCGGAAAACGTCGCCTTGTGCCGTTTCGTGGATCAGCGCGAGGCGCCCGCTGCCGTCCGCCCATTTGTCGCAGACGTCCACGCCGATGTTGTAGCGCGCCGGGACGTCCCACGCGAAGCGGGAGAGCAGGTCGTCGTAGCGGTCGGCGGCGGGCAGCATCGAGGTGTCTCCTGGGGGCGAACGTGGCGTCGCGCGAGCGGCTTACATCAGGATTTCACGCAGGCGGATCCACAATGGTGTCTGCTGATAGGGAATGTTCGGACTCGTCCGATAGCCCGCCTCAGTGCACGATTCCACAATGACGCATAAGATCACGAAAAAATCAGTGTGTGACCATGGATTTGCTTCTGATAGCTGCGGGGTTCAGCCTGATCGGAATCGGCGTACTGGTAGCGTTTGCCCGTCACGTCGATCCGTTGTCCGGCCGGTTCACCGGACGTCTGCGCAAGCGCTGACATCACCTTTCCCGGTTTTCACCGCGACGACACGCGATGCGTGCCGGCATCGCGTGTCGTCCATCGGGTGTTCAGCGCGCCGGCAGGTAGCGTGACGGGTCGATCGATCGGCCGCCGTAGCGCAACTCGAAATGCAGCGCGACGCGATCGCTGTCGCTGTTGCCCATCTCGGCGATCGATTGCCCTTGCGTGACCGACTGGCCTTCCTTCACCAGCAGCGCGCGGTTGTGCGCGTAGGCGGTCAGGTAATCGGCGTTGTGCTTGAGGATGATCAGATTGCCGTAGCCGCGCAGCCCGTTACCCGCATAGACCACCACACCCGGCGCAGCCGCGACCACCGGCGTGCCCGGCGAGTTCGCGATGTCGATGCCCTTCGATTTCGAGCCGTCGAACGTGCGGACCACATTGCCGGCGGCCGGCCAGATCAGCGCGATGCTCGTGGCCGGCTTGACGGCCGATTCGACCGGCGCCGAGGGCGCGGGACGGGCCCGGCCGGCACTGCCGGTGCCGGTGGTCGACGGCGTCGATGCGGTGGTCGTGCCGGGCGGCGGCACGACGCGCAGCACCTGGCCGACTTCGATCGCATCGGGGTTCGTCATCTGGTTCCAGCGCACGATGTTCGATACCGACGTGCGGTTGTCGCGCGCGATCTTGTAGAGCGTATCGCCGCGCTCGACGCGATAGAACCCGGGGCCGACGGGCGCGGAGCCGCACGCGACGAGCAGGGCGGCGCAGGCGGCTGCGAAGAGTCGCTTCGTTGTTGTTCCGAACATTGAACCTCGCAAAACCCTGCCGCGCGTGATGCGGCAGGCAACACAAAACGTCCGATTTTAACGGGTTCGACCCGCGCACCGCAGTTTGGGCCGTTATCGGGGCTGCGGCGCACCGGTTCCACGCGTTGCCTGACGGCGTTTCAGCCTGCGTATCAAGCCTGTGTATCAGCCGGCGAGCGGAAGGACGCGAAGCCGCAGCGTGGCCGTTTCGGTCGCGCCCGGTGCGAGCAGGCGCAGCCCGAGGCCGTTGTGGATCGCGTCCGGCAGGCCAAGCCACGGCTCGACGCAATAGAAGTCCGAATCCGGCTTCTCGGTCCAGGTCGTCACCGCGTACCACGGGATCGAGCCCGGCACGTCGAGCGCGATCTCGATCGTGCGGCGGCGGCCCGGCATCACGATGCGCACCGGCGTGGCCGGCACGCCGTCGAGGCAGTGGAAGCGGTCAAGGATGTCCGGGTTGTCGAGGTGATAACGGGCTTCGCCCGGTTCGGGCGTGCTGATCGAGCCGTCGGCTTGCTGCGCGCAACGATGCGTGGGCGGCAGTTCGAGCGTGGTGTCGGCGCGTTCGCCGTGCGGCAGCGCGAAATAGAAATGGTGGCCGGCGTAGTAGGGCAGCGGCGTGTCGCCGCGATTGGTCGTCGTCAGCGCGACTTCGAGCGTGTGCGAGTCGGCCAGCCGGTAGGTCGTTTCGAACCGGAAGTCGAACGGGTAACTTGCGCGCAACGCGTCGGTCGCGTCGAGCGTCATCGACAGCGCGGCGCCATCGGCCGACGGTTGCGCGGCGAACGGCAGGTCGCGCGCGAACCCGTGCATCGGCAGGTCGCGCACCACGCCGGCGGCATCGCGCCAGCGGCCGAGTTCGCCGTCGACGCGGTGTCGGCCGAGGAACGGGAACAGCAGCGGGTTGCCGCCGCGCACGCGTGCGAGATTGCTCCAGTCGGCCGTGTCCGGCCAGAAGATTACCGGTTCGCCGTCGACATCCCATGACAGCAGGCGGCCGCCGAATTGCGGAGCGACCCGGACGAGCGATGGGCCGGCGTGAAGTTCGTGAATGTCGTGTTGCTGGAAGGTCGGCATGGCGAATCGGGTTGGGCGGGTGGACGGGAACGGCGCGCTCCATTATCGGGCCGTGGCGGCTCGGGGAAAACCCTTCTCGGGAAATCGCGAGTTTTTTAGACTGTCATCGGTCGGGATAATGCGTCTAAACCGGTGATGTTGCCGGGTCATGACACTTCGTGGAGGGGGCCATGGATCTGGCAATGGCAATGGGTATCGCACTGTTCGGCATGTTCACCGGCAGCACGGTATTATTTTTCTATCAGCTCGGCCGCTGACGGCAATTCCTGCCGAAGTCGAAAGGCCCGCCATGCAAATGGCGGGCTTTTTGCTTTCTGAGTGCTTACAAATTGCAAGCGTTTGTGTGCATTGCCGCAATATCCAGCCAAATGCCTTGGCGCAGTAATCCGGGCTCGGCATAATCGTGGCGCGTTTTTACGGACGCGCATCGCGTCGTCCGCTTCTCTTTTCGCTTGATTTTCACTAAAAGGACCGACGCGTGAGTCTCTGGTTTCTGGTATTCCTGAGCGTCCTGCAGGGCGTCACCGAACTCTTCCCCGTCAGCAGCCTCGGCCATACGCTGCTCGTGCCTGCGCTGTTCGGCATGCACATCGACAAGCACGCACCGCAACTGCTGCCGTTCCTCGTCGCGCTGCACCTCGGCACCGCGCTGGCGCTGCTGTGGTATTTCCGCGCGCGCTGGATCGCGTTGATCAGCGGCTTCTTTGCGCAGCTCGGCGGCCGCAAGAACGACGACGGACACCTGATGTGGGCGCTCATCATCGGTACGATTCCGACCGGCATCGTCGGGCTGCTGCTGGAAAAGCGCATCGAGCGCGTGTTCCACGACCTGCGGATCGTCGCGATCGCGCTGATCGTGAACGGCGTGCTGCTGTGGCTCGGCGATCGCATTCAGCGAAGCCGCGCGCATCAGGCACCGGAGAAGATGACGTTCAAGCAGGCGTTCTTCGTGGGGCTCGCGCAGATCGGCGCGCTGATTCCGGGCTTCTCGCGCAGCGGGCTGACGATGATCGCGGGCAATGCCGCGGGGCTGACGGCGGAGAAGGCCGCGGAATTCTCGTTCCTGCTCGGTACGCCGATCATTTTCGCGGCGGGGGTGCTTGAGCTGCCGAAGCTGTTCCATGCGCGCGACCAGCTCGCCGATGCGCTGCTCGGCGGCGTGCTGACGGCGATCGCCGCGTATCTGAGCGTGCGGTTCCTGATGCGCTACTTCGAAGGGCGTGGCCGGCTGGCTTCGTTCGGCGTGTATTGCGTGATCGCCGGTGTGTTCTGCCTCGGCTGGTTCATGCTGCATCCACAGCCGGTTTGATGCTGCGAAGGCCGATCTCGCGTGATGTGGCGCGATGATCGGGTATAATTTCGGGCTCGGCTTCATGCCGGGCCCGTTTTGTTTCGGGGCTTCGAGGGTGGTGGTTCTTGCTGCCGCTTGAAGCCTTGCATCAAATGCAGCCCGCGCCGGCCGTGTCTTTTCTCCCCGACCGCCCTTAGCTCAGTTGGATAGAGCAACGGCCTTCTAAGCCGTAGGTCACACGTTCGAATCGTGTAGGGCGGGCCAGTTTGATCCCTCGAAGACCTTCACCAGTCCGCCCCCGGTTACCCAACCCCCTCACTCCACCGTCACCGATTTCGCCAGATTCCTCGGCTTGTCGATATCCGCGCCACGCAAACACGCCGCGTGATACGCAAGCAGCTGCAACGGCACCACATGCAGGATCGGCGACAACAGCCCGTAGTAATCCGGCATCCGCAGTACCGACACGCCTTCGCTGTTGTCGATCCGCGTATCGGCATCGGCGAACACGTAAAGCTGCCCGCCGCGCGCCCGCACCTCCTGCATGTTCGACTTCAGCTTCTCGAGCAACGCGTCGTTCGGCGCGATCGTCGCGACGGGCATCGTGTGCGTCACGAGCGCGAGCGGCCCATGCTTCAACTCGCCCGCGGGATACGCCTCCGCGTGGATATACGAAATCTCCTTCAGCTTCAGCGCGCCTTCAAGCGCGATCGGGTAGTGCAGCCCGCGCCCGAGAAACAGCGCGTTTTCGTGCTGCGAGAACTCCGCCGCCCAGCGTTCGATCTGCGGTTCGAGCCCGAGCACATCCTCGAGCGCACCGGGCAGCCGCCGCAATTGCATCGTGTAGCGCGCGAGCTGCGCATCGTCGACGTAGCCGCGCAGCCGGCCGAGCGTGACGGCGAGAAGGAACAGCGCGACGAGCTGCGTCGTGAACGCCTTGGTCGACGCGACGCCGATTTCCGGGCCTGCCCGCGTCAGGAAGCGCAGGCCGGTCTGGCGCATCATCGCGCTGGTCGGCACGTTGCAGATCGCCAGCGTGTCGATATGGCCGAGCGCCTGCGCGTATTTGAGCGCGGCGAGCGTGTCGGCGGTCTCGCCCGATTGGGACACGCTGACCACCAGCGTGTTCGGCATCGCGAGCGCATCGCTGTAACGGTATTCGCTCGCGATCTCGACCTGCGCGGGGATGCGCGCGATCGTTTCGAGCCAGCGGCGCGCGGTCAGGCCGGAATAGTGACTCGTGCCGCACGCGAGAATCAGCACGTTGTCGATCTGCTCGAATGCCCGCGCGGCATCCGGGCCGAATACGGCTGGATCGAACAGCCCCGCATCCGGGATGGTCGCGGCCACGGCCTCCGGTTGCTCGAAAATCTCCTTCTGCATGAAGTGCCGGTACGGCCCGAGTTCGACCGCGGCCTGCGCGGAGGAAATGGTTTGCACCGCGCGCTCGACCGGTGCGCCGCCGCGATCGAGCACGCGTACGCCGCCCGGCGTCAACTCGACGACGTCGCCTTCCTCGAGAAAGATGAAGCGGTCGGTGATGCCGGCGAGCGCGAGCGCATCGGAGGCGAGAAAGCATTCGCCGTCCTTCACGCCGACGACGAGCGGTGAGCCGACCTTCGCGCCGATCAGCCGCTGCGGCTCGTGCTTGCTGAACACGGCGATCGCGTACGCGCCGTGAAGCTGCGATGTCGCCGCGCGCACGGCGGCGAGTAGATCGCCGCGGTACTGGCTGTGGATCAGGTGCGCGACGACCTCGGTGTCGGTCTGGCCGTCGAATTCGTAGTGTGCGTCGGAAAGTTGCTTGCGCAACGTTTCGTGGTTTTCGATGATGCCGTTATGCACGAGCGCGATTTCGTCGCGCGAGAAGATCGGATGCGCGTTGCAGGTTGCCGGTGCGCCGTGCGTCGCCCAGCGCGTGTGCGCGATGCCGGTACTGCCGGTCAGGCCGGCGGTGCGCACGTGCGCGTCGAGATCGGCGACACGCGACACACTGCGTTCGCGACGCGCCTGGCCGTCGACGACCGTCGCCACGCCGCATGAATCGTAGCCGCGATATTCGAGGCGACGCAAACCTTCAATCAGAATCGGGACGATGTCCCGTTGCGCGACCGCGCCGACGATGCCACACATGACACGTCTCCTTCCCTGGCGATTTTCTTGGGCCGCATGCACGCTGTGTCAGCGCGATGCAGTCTCCGTTGCCTCCGCCGTCGTGAAGCCGCATTGAGCGGGCGCGACGGGGTCGGCCATCCTGCTTTCGAATGCGAGATAAAGCGATTCCTCCAGTACGTTCCAGTGCGCACCGTGCCGGTACGGGCCTGATCGCGCATGCCAGCAGGCGACCGTACTCCAGTCGTTCATCTTGAATGCGACCAGCGCAATCAAGCCCCATGGATAATCGCTGCCGGCCAGTTGCAGCCAGGTCTTGCCATATTTCTGCATCCACTGCGCGTAAATCGCCGCGCTCGATTGGTCGGGGACCTTGATGCCCGACAGGAGCGGGAAGATCTGCGCGACCTTCGCCGGATAGAAGGTCGCGTCGCTGATGCGCTGCGTGCTCGCGCGAAAGCCGGATTGCGTGCCGCGCCAGAACACCTTCAGGATCGCGAACGAGAGCCGGTCGGCGCGCTGGCTCCACGGGCCCGCATGCGTGTAGTCGGCGTGCCGGACGTAGTACGCGGCGAGCGCCTGGAACGCGCTGTGCACCTCGACGTTGTCCATCAGCAGCGCGACATGCAGCGTCGACGAGATCTGATAGACGCCGGCGGGCTTGCTGAGCAGCGTGTCCAGATGCGCGCTCGCGCGGTTCAGGCTGAGTTCCCACGTGGCGGGCATGCCGTCGGGCGGCGCGAAGCGGGAGAGCAGTTCGATCCAGGTCGCCATCATCGCGTCGTCGGCGTCGGCTTCCGCGCACGCGCTGTACTGGCCGCTCTTCATGCAGTAGCGATCGAAGCCGCCGTCGGGGCGCTGGCGCGGCAGCAGCCACGCGATCCACGCCAGTGCGGCCTGGTGCGCGTCGAGCCCGGCGTCGTCGGCGGCGAGCAGCGCCTTCGCCGCAAAATAAGGATCGATGCCTGCGCCATTCAGACGCACGGTGATCGCTCCGTCGGGGCGCTGGTACAGGCCGTTGAGCTGGAGTTCGGCGGCGTTCGCGTGCAGTGCGAAGCCGGATACCGAGACACAGCAGGCAACGCACCACAGGCGGCATAGCCGGGCGGTGGCCGTCACGCGGGCGCGTGCGGCCGGGGAAAGCGCGGGCCGGTTCATGATTGGGGGGCTCCTGCGCGGTAGTCCTGCGCAATGCTCGCCGGGCGCGGCGTTGGCCGCGTCGCGCGCCGGCGAGTGTGTCGACGTTGCGGCTCAGTTCACCTTGCCGCTGGTGAACTTGAGGCTGGTGCCGCCGTTCGCGGTGACGAGCCAGTACGTCGCGTCGGTGATGACGACGATGCCGCTGCCTTGCGTGATCAACGGCAGTGCGTAGGCCTTCTTCGGCAACAGCCACGTCATGTTCGCCAGGCTCGTCGGGTGGCTGGCGGCGAACGCCCAGCTGCTGCCCGTGTCGGTGGCCGACCACGTGACGTTCAGGCGCGCACGATCGAAGATCGTGATGTCACTCATCGTGTACCACTTGAACTGACCGAGCAGCTTCAGCGTGTTGGCCTGCGAGAAGATCGCGCTCAATGTCGACGTATAGGACGATGCGCCGAGCGGGTGAGCGTAGATCAGCCTGCTGGTGCGGTTCGCGACGACGAAGTTCATCAGGGCTGCGTACCAGTTGTTCACGTCGCTCGTCGGTACCGCATACTGCTGGAACTCCTCGAACGTCGCGTACTTGCCGAACGGCATCACGGGGTAAGCCCACAGGCCCGGGTTCAGCAGCGCGCCGTTGCGGTATGCGCGGGTCGGTGCCGAGCCGGTGTGGCCGGTGAAGTAGTAGCCGTTGAAGCCGTTGCTTTCGAGCCAGTTGACCGACCACGTCGGCGTGTTGCCTTCCGGCGCCGCGTACTCGACGTCGGGTTGGCCCGTCGCTGCCTGAACGGCCTGATGGTTCATCACCAGGTACTGCGTGAACGTGCTCGCGTTCGTTTCGCTCGCGTTCGCCCCCCAGTAGTCGTGAATCCAGCCACCGTGGCTGCCGACGTGATGGCCCTTGCTCAGGAAATACTTCACGAGATTCAGCGCGGTGGGGTTGTTGGCGAGGTTGACACCGTCGCCGTCGCCGAAGGCCGCTTCATCGGGGCCGGCCGTGATCACGAGCGAGAACGGTCCGTTGTTCCACACGCCGAGGTTCTTCAGCTGGAGCGCCGGCTGGATCTGGTCGCCCGCGCAGAAGTGCCAGTTGAACACCAGCCCGGCCATCGCCTTCGGCAGCGGCGACAGCGACGGCAGGTTCAGCATCTGCGTGCCGAAATAATGCAGGTAGCCGTGGATCAGCATGCCATCGGTCTGGCCGTCGAGGTAGGCGAGCGGCAGGTTGACGAACAGCACGCCGCCGTTGCCGTACGTGTTGTAGCCGGACACCAGTCCGAACGTCGGCGAGGTCAGGATCGTCGTGCCGGTGTACGTACCCTGTGTGACGAAACTCGGATAGGTCAGGAAGCCGTACACGTAGCCCGAAATGCCCTCGAGCGTGTCGGTGGTCGTCGCCATGGTCGACGCGAGCGTGGTGGCTGCCTTGCCGGTCGTGGTGCTGACGAGCGAATTGGCGCTATACGTACCGGACTTCACGAGTTTGCCGTTGGCGACGCCGCTGAGCGTCGGAGCCGTCTGGTTCAATATGCCGCTGCCTGCCGGCGGCGTGTCGTACTGGAACCATGCGCCGTGGTTGTAGTTGGCGAGGCCGCCCGGGTTCGACGGGCTACCGGACAGGTAGAGCGCGGTACCGGTCGTCGGCTTCGACGAGTTGTTCGTCTTCGAGCCGCTGGTGGTTGCCGCGGCCATGACGCTGGCGGTCGTCGTGCTCGCCGCGGTCGTGGTCCACGTCATCGACTTGCCGGGAGGCACCTGGAGCGTGCGCAGCCAGCTGCTCATGCCGGTCACGTTGCCGAGGCCGATCATGTTGCCGCCCAATTGGTCATACAGTACGTAGTCCACACCGACCATGTTGCTGAAACGAGATTTCGGGCTCACGTAGAAGCCGGCCGAGTTCAGCACGCCGAAATCGTAGACGAGCATCACCTTGCCGCCGTTCAGCGCATAGTTCTGGATCGCGGTGACGAGCGTGTCGTCGGCCGTCGTATGCACCTGATCGGGCAGGATCAGGCCGGGGTACTGCGACAGCGACGCGCCGGCCGCCATGAACTGGCTGTCGGTCATCACCGTGATCTGCAGCCCTTCCTCTTGCGCGGTGTCGAGCCATGCGGACACGCGCGGATCGGGCAACGTCAGCGTATTCGGCACCAGCAGGATGAGCTGGTTGGTGGCCGCCTGAACGCCGCCCGGACTGAATGCGAACGCGAGCGCGAACAACGCGAACAGGATCCGCAAGAACTTGCCTGACTTTGCCAACATGGTGTACTCCTCGCTCAAGGAATGGGGCGCGCGGCAGCCGTGATGCGCGTGCCGCCAGGTCGACCAATCCTGCCCCGTAGGTGTGTGCGGCTGTCCGGTGCGTCGGACATCGAGCAGCACCTGTCGACGACAGCCGGACCAACGGGACACGTCGGTACACCATGCTGTCGTCATCGACGAGAGGACTCGATGCGACGCAATGAGTGAAGCGAACAACGTGCCATTTGCCCCGGAGGCCCGGTTCTTCTGGCTTCCTGCGGCGCCAGTCGAACGGCACGGCGGCAAACACGGTGGATTCGTTTCATCGCTGATACGGCGCGTTTGTGCGCGAAATCAGCAGACGGAATCGGAGCCGTTCGTCAGCGCACCGGGCCAGCTCGCGCAGTAGGTGTAGAGCGTGACCAGCAGGCCGATCAGCAGCGGTCCGCCGAGCAGGAAATAGCAGAACGGCAGGAACAGCAGCGAGCCGTTATGGATGATCGTCGCGTGCAGCAGCATCACGAACGGCAGCGCGACGATGAAGTAGCCGAGTACCAGCACCGACGCACAAGCCTTCTGAAGCAGTGAGAAATCGAGCGGGTAGTACAACGTCGCCATCACCAGCGGGATCATCGCGATCGCCGCGCCGTGCAGCACGAACATGTCGCGCAGATGCAGCAACGGGACATAGGGAAACGTGCCGGGCGCGAGCCAGAAGTACGCGCAAATCAGCAACTGGGTGAAGCTCGCGATACGTAACAGATATGCAACAGGCAGCCAGTTCCTGTGTCGCAAGAAGGACGCGGCGAAGCCGATCGCGCAGAGCGCCGCGGTGGCGCCCAGCAGCACGTCGCCCGGCATGCGCGCCGCGACGTCGATCGACAGCAGCGGCACGCGCGGCGCGTCGGGCGGATAACCGATCACGATCACGTGGAGCGCAGGATCGATCTGCTGCGCGCCCCAGACCATCACCGCGCGCCAGTAGCGCCAGGCCAGCGGCAGGCCGACCCACAGCAACGCATACAGCGCGGGCGTCAGCAGTACGATCGACAGCAGCCAGCGCTGCGGATACGCGTGGATTCGCAGCGAACGGTCGGCGGGAGGACGGACGGGATGCGTCTGCATGTCGCCCGCCCGCTTACCAGCGATAGAACACGCTCAGCTCGCCGCCGATCCGCGAGTAGTACGGGTTGTGGTAGTAGTCGAACTCGAGCTGCGTGCCCCACTTGCGCGTGAACCAGTAGCGCCATTTCGCGTCGATCTCGTGGCTGCGAAAATCGGCGATCTGCGAGCCGGAACCGGTGACCTGATAGGCCTCGCGGCCGAACCCGCCGCGCAGCACGATCACGCTCTTGCCGACTTCGCCGTAGGTGACGGCGCCGTAATAGGCGGGCGCCTTCACCGATCCGGGCGAATCGACCGTGTAGTTCGTGCCGGCCTCGAAGATCCATTTCGGCAGCGCGTACCAGATCACGCCGGCGTGATAGAGCTGATCGCGATGGCCACTGCGGTTCCATGCGTAACCGGCGCCCAGCGACACGACCAGCGAACGATCCGACAATAACTTGCGATTGATCGACAGGTCGACGCGTGCGCTCGGCAGGATCGTCCCTGACGTGGCGCCGGCGAAGCCGATACCGCCGAACCAGTCGGGGCCGATATCCTGCACGTAGGTCAGGGCGCCGAGCTGCGTGTTCTCGCCGAAGCGATGAAGCTGCGCGAGTTCGCCGAGCACGGTGCGCCCGCCGTCCTGATAGACGCCACGCAGATGCACGCCGTACCAGTCGCCGTAACCGTGCGTCAGGTGCGCGCTCGAATAGCCGAGCGACAGTTCGGTATGCGATTCTTTCGGCGCCTGGACATGTGTGACGATTGCGTCGGGTAGCGGCGGGCGGTTCGTATCGTCAGGCGTGAACTCGGCGAGCGGCACGCCGTCCGGCAGGCCGTCGGCGCTGACGCGCACGAACGTGGATTCGTCTCGCGGCCGCGGCGTGATGACGATCGGAGCGTCGGGCGACTGCACGGGCGGTGCGGCGGCGTCATCCGGCAGGGCGGCCAGTACCGGCGGCGTACCGAAGGCGACTCCGCACAGCACCGCCAGGGTGGCAACCGGCGCGCGCGGGCCGCGATGGCAGGGGCGATCGGACATGAGGGCGCTCCTTAACGGGATGCGTGGAACCAGCCGCTGCGCCACGCGACGAGGTCGCCGTGCACGCATGCGTGCCCGACTACCGAGACATCGCGCGCACACGCGCTGACAGGATGGCCGGCGACACCGATGCACGCACCGGTCAGTCGCAGCAGGCCGCCGGCCGACACGACGCCGTCGATGCAGCTCGCATTCGCGAGCAGTACTTCGTCGCGCGCGAACACGGCGCCGTGCAGTAACGCATGACGTTCGAGTTCGACGCGATGCGCCTTGACGCTGCCGCGCAGCACGCAGCCTTCGCCGAGCACGAGCGTGCCGTCGACGATGAGGTTGCCTTGCACGACCGTGTGCGCGGGCAGGCGAACATCGCAATGCAGCAGGTAGCGGCCGTGCAGGAAGCAATGCGGCAGCGTCGCGAAGTGGCGCGTGAGCGAGATCGCGCGGCGTGGCGCGGCTGGCGCGCCGGCGGGGCGTGCGCTCGGCGCGGCACCGAAGACGATCGGTTCGCCGTACAGGCACGCGAAGCCGCCGGCGCCGTGCAGGTGCACGGTGCCGCCGACCACGACGCCACGCAGCACCGCGCCGTCGATGTCGATCCGCGGCGCGTGTGCAAGTGCGCCGATCGTCGCGCCGGCATGAACGTCGATGCGTTCGCCGGCGAACGCGTACGCCGCGCGGGCGCCGCCGTCGAGCGTGATCGCGCGATCGGCATGGAGCACGTCGTCGCGATGCTCGTCGTGTGCGACGTGGATCGAGTCGGCGTGCTGCACGGTCAGCCCGAGTGCTTGCCAGGGCGGTGCGGCGCACGGATCGGCCGGCGTCTCGCCCGTCGCGTGTGCACGCAGTGCGTCGTGCCAGCGCGTGGCGAGCAACGCCTGATCGACGAACGGACCGTCGCCGATCGGCAGCGCCGCGACGTCGCTGCGACGAATCAGTTCATGCAGCATCGGCAGGAACGGCAGGCTCAACACACCGGCCACCGGCACCATCACATTGAAGGTCGTCATCGATCATCGCTCCGGTTTCAGTTGCCGGCGAAAACGCTCGGTCTTGTCCCATTTCAGTTCACGGCGGAATGCGGCGTCGAGCGTGAGCCCCCATAGCGCGGAGACGACGGCCGCGATCGTCACGCAGAAGCCGACGACGTTGACCGGCACGAGCCGCAACCGCGTCGCGCGGCCGTCGAGCCGGGCCGCGACGACGATCTCGAAGAACACGCCGAAGTTGCCGAAGGTGCTGAACGAAAACAGCGCGAACAGCGACACGATCAGGCCGAGCGCCGTCGAGTTGACGCCGTTGAACAGGTAGAGCGCGAGTGCGGCGCTCCATGCGACCGCGAGGAGCGCGGGCATCACGAACACGCCGAGCAGCAGCGCGCCGTCCAGCCTGCAGCGCCGCGAGATCAGCGGATTGCGCAGCACCGGAACCAGATAGCGGAGCAGCGTCTGGTTGTGGCCTTTCGCCCAGCGCGTCAATTGCCGGGCACGCACGGCCCAACGCTCGGGTACTTCCTCATAACATTCGGCGTGGTTCAGGTAGACCGTGCGCCAGTCGCTCAGCAGCAGGCGATAGGTCATGTCGGTGTCCTCGGCGAGTGTGTCGTCGCGCCACCCGCCCACCGCGTCGAGCGCGCCCTTGCGGATGCCGCCGACCGTGCCGCCGTACTGCGGCACCAGGTTGAGATTGTTGCGGGCTTGCTGGTTGACCTGGTAGCCGCCCGCGCGCTCGAGATCGAGCAGCCGCGCGAGCAGGTTGCTGTCGGCGTTCTGCGGCACGACGCGGCCCATCACCGCACCGACTTCCGGGTCGAAGAACGGCGCGACGAGTTCCTTCAGCAGCCCCGGGCGCGGCAGGTAGTCGGCGTCGAACACCACCATGATGTCGCCGCGGATGAAGTGCAGCGCATCCTTCAGCGCGGCCGCCTTGCCCGGCTTGCCCGACTCGCGGTGAAACGGCTGGATGAGGTCGGGCGCAAGTGCCTGGACCTCGTCGATCAGCGCGCGGGTGTTGTCGGTCGACCGGTCGTTGACGGGAATGATCGTCAGCCTGTCGCGCGGGTAGGTCGTCGCCAGCAGCGCCATCAGGCAATCGACGACGACGGCTTCTTCGTTGTGGGCGGCGACGAACACCGTGAGCCGCGGCCATTCGCCATGGGTAATCGTTCGGTAGGGCGCGCATTGCGGCTTGAACAGGCGGTCGATGCTGAACACGTAATGCCGTCCGGCGTAGACGCACGTCAACAGCGTGAACAGCCACAGGTATGCGACGCAGGGCATCAGCAGCAGATCGGGGTCGAATGTGATACCCGGTGCGCTGGCCGGCGGCGGTTCGAGCGACGCGTCCGCATGGGGTGACGCCGGCAAGGGGATCGCGAGCGGCGCGCTGTCGAGGGCCGTGCGCTCGACAGCGACCGCCACGTTAGCCGCAGGCATGGCGATGCGCGCCGGTTCGGCGATCGCCTGCGATGCGGTGTCGCGCACGCTCAGCGAGAAGGCAAGCACGATCAGCAGCAGCATGCCTTGCTCGCAGAGTGACGCCATCCGCGTTTTCTTCATGTCCTGGTCCCCGGTGTCCGCGACAACGACCGATGAGAGCTGAAGGCGCCCGTGGATCGCGCGGATGTGAATGAGACACGGCCGCACGTTCGTCGCGCAAGGGCGGATCTCGTTCGCCCCGGCGGACGCGTTGCGTCGCCTCCCGGCTTCGTTGCTTTGGCGTCCCCGTGTGTCCGCTGCTGCCGTGCGCGTGCTTCGGGACGCACCTGTCTGACATTAAGCAAGGCGTGAGCCATGGGACGCGATGCCCCGCGCAGCAAGGGACCGGGCGCGAGGTGTGCGTGCGGCCGGGGCGACGGCGGCGCGTTTTGATTCACTGACGAATCAGCGTATGCGCATGACATTCGACCCCAAGCACGCCGCGACGGCCCTCACGCACGTCACACGGCTGGCGGTTTGTCTAACGAGTCGCCGTCGCGTTGCCCGCCGCGACTTTGCGAGACGCGCGATCGCGCGTCGTTCTCCGCGTGCGTGGTGACCTGGATGCCGAAACGGCGATTGCCGTCGTCCGTGCTGAATAGACCGGACTCCGATGTATCTGGCCGCGCCGGATCTGCGTTACACATTCGCAACATTTCCCGCGCATCGATTCGTGCGACGCAAGCGCCGCCGCCTGTCCGGGAAATCGTGCGGACCTGACTGCGGCCGGCGGCCGCGTGCACGCAGTGCGCTGCACAGACAAAAGTGCCGAATCGAGACGACGCAACGCGCTTCGAAAGATGCGGACGGTTCGATGCGCGACCGGTGCCCGACATGCATTCGCGATTCATCGGACGACGTCGTCAGACGGATCGAGCGGTCGGCCGGCTGTTTATCGTTGTCGTGCCGATCCGTCAATGAGACGCCCCGTAGCAGTTGTGAAACATTCCGTAGCGCACCGCGTGTGTGCGATGCGAGACGTGCGAACCGGACCCGGCCGCAGGGCGGCTGGTTTGAATATTGCTGGTGTGGAAGCGACGTGACGTACGGACGTGACGCTCGACACAGCGAGGAACGACTCATGACGTGACTGATCAAGTGCAACGGGACGCCGGTAGTACGACGATTCGCGCGGCCGGGACCGCGTGGACAAGACGGCGCGCTCGCCCCGCGACACCGCCACGCGCTGACTGCGTGCGAGTACGGGATGCGTCGCCTGAATACATGCTTCGCACCACGTGCTGGATCATCCGCGCGAAGCGGCTCAACGAGGATAACGATGAAGAAGATCTTGCTTGTGTTCGGGACTCGGCCGGAGGCCATCAAGATGGCACCGTTGGTGCGTGCGCTGAAGGCGCAAGCGGGTGTCGACGCACGGGTGTGCGTGACCGCGCAGCATCGGGAAATGCTCGACCAGGTGCTGACGCTGTTCGACATCAAGCCCGACTACGATCTCAACCTGATGCGGCAAAGCCAGACGCTGACCGACGTGACGACGGGCATTCTTCAGGCGATCGGCATGGTCTTCGACGATCTGCATCCGGACGTCGTGCTGGTGCACGGCGACACGACGACCACGCTTGCGGTCAGCCTCGCGGCGTTCTACCGCTATCTGCCGGTCGGGCACGTGGAGGCCGGGCTGCGCAGTGGCGACATCTGGTCGCCGTGGCCGGAGGAACTGAATCGCCGCGTGACCGATGCGGTGTCGTCGTGGCATTTCGCGCCGACCGGGCAGGCGCGCGACAACCTGCTCAGCGAGGGCGTGCCGGGCAGCGCGGTCTCGCTGACCGGCAATACCGTGATCGATGCGTTGCACGAGGTCAAACGCATGCTGGACCGCACGTCGAAGCTGTCGGACCAGGTTGCCGCGTATTTCCCGTTTCTCGAACCGTCGCGGCGCGTCGTGCTGATCACCGGCCATCGCCGCGAGAGTTTCGGCGAACCGTTCCAGCATTTCTGCGAGGCGCTCCGTACGCTCGCGGGCCGCTATCGCGACGCGCAGTTCGTCTATCCGCTGCACATGAACCCGAACGTGCGCGAGCCGGCGCGTGCGCGGCTCGGCGGCGTGCCGAACATCTATCTGATCGAGCCGCAGGAATACCTGTCGTTCGTATTCCTGATGTCCCGCGCGCATTTCATCATCACCGATTCGGGCGGCATTCAGGAGGAAGGGCCGGCGCTCGGCAAGCCGGTGCTCGTCACGCGCGAGACGACCGAGCGGCCCGAAGCGATCCAGGCCGGCACCGCGCGGCTCGTCGGCACGGACCAGGAACGGATCGTATGGGAGGCATCGCGCCTGTTCGACAGCGAGAGCGCCTACGAGGAAATGTCGCATGCGAGCAATCCGTATGGAGACGGTCACGCAAGCGAGCGGATCGTTCACGCGCTGATGCGCACGCCGGGCGTGACGACGAAGACGACGAGCTTTTCGATGGGGGCCGCGGAGATGCCGTTCAATGCGCTCACGCTGGGGTTGCAGGCGTTGCGGTCGCCGTGAGGGGAGCACGCGATAGCGTCTTCCAGATCGTTCGCTGCCGTCGCATAAGGATCCGGTCCGGCCGCCAGGCCCGCCGGATCCTTGCATGTGTGCGACCCGCAACGCAGTTTTCCGCAGGGTTCAACACGCGGCAGTTCCTGGGCATGCCGGTGGTGCCTGTCGGATAGCGGAAGCGCTCGACGCGCACGAGGCGCTGCATCCGGCACGCCGGCGCAAAACCGTCGCACATCGGTTAAAGTCGGAGCTCGGCTCAATCCCCATACGAATCCGCCCGTCCGGGCCGAACGTCGCGCGCGGGTAACGGCGATCCGGCGCGCCGTTTCTGGCAGCCTCGACAGGTTCGTGTTGCCGGCGTGACGGTTTGGGTGGGGCAGAATCGGGACCCGCGGGCACCCGCCTTCGAGCGGAATCGTACGCGCGGCAGTCCTCGGCAGCCCGCAGCACCGGGAAACACATCGACCGCCGGTACTTCCGGCGAAGCAGTCCACCAGGCGGTGCCGGCTCGGCACCGTTCGAATCCCCACCCGGCACCCGTGGTGCGACGCGGGCGCCTCGACCAGGAGGTGAACGATGATCACGCTGACCGTCAACGGTAGCGAGCAGCACTTCGACGGCAATCCCGACATGCCGTTGCTCTGGTATCTGCGCGATGTCCTCGGCGATACCGGCACCAAGTTCGGCTGCGGCATGGCGCTGTGCGGCGCATGCACCGTGCACCTCGACGGCGTTGCGATCCGCTCGTGCATCACCCCGGTCGCGGCCGCTTCCGGCAAGCGCGTGACGACGATCGAGGGACTGTCGACGGACGTCGATCATCCGCTGCAGCAGGCCTGGCAGGAACTGAACGTCGCGCAGTGCGGCTACTGCCAGTCCGGGCAGATCATGCAGGCCGCATCGCTGCTGAAGACGAATCCCCATCCGACCGACGCCGACATCGACGATGCGATGTCCGGCAACATCTGCCGCTGCGGCACCTACACGCGCATTCGTGCGGCGATCCGCCTGGCTGTACGCCGCGGAGGTGCCGCATGAGCGCGCCCGAACTCTCCGTCCATAACGAAAGCCGTCGCGCGCTGCTGCTCGGCTTCGCGTCCGGCGGGCTGCTGCTCGCGTTCGGCGTGCCGTCGCTCGTTCACGCGGCCGTGCCGGTGCAGCCGCCCGTCAGCGCGAATCCTCAATTCGGCGGCGCCGGGATGCCGCACGGGTTGCGCGACGATCCGCACCTGTTCGTCGCGATCGCACCGGACGGCACGGTCACCGTGACCTGCATCCGTTCCGAGATGGGGCAGGGTGTGCGCACGAGCGTCGCGCTCGTGGTGGCGGACGAACTGGGCGCCGACTGGGCGCGCGTGAAGGTCGCGCAGGCCGTGGGCGACGAGCCGCGCTACGGCAACCAGAACACCGACGGATCGCGCAGCCTGCGCCAGAGCTTCGCCGCGCTGCGCCGCGCGGGCGCGGCCGCGCGCACGATGCTCGAGCAGGCGGCCGCCGCGGCGTGGGGCGTCGATGCGCGTCAGGTCAAGGCGACGGTGCACGAGGTCGTCGACACGAAGAGCGGGCGCAAGCTCGGCTTCGGCGAACTGGCCGCGAAGGCAGCTGCGCTGCCGACGCCGGATCCGGCCACGGTGGCGCTGAAGGCGCCGGCGGAATTCCGCTATATCGGCAAGGGCGAAACGGCGCTGATCGACGGGCGCGACATCGTCGGCGGCCGTGCACGCTACGGGATCGACACGCGGCTCGACGGGATGCTGTATGCGGTCGTCGCGCGACCGCCTGCCTACGGTGACACGGTCGCATCGTTCGATGCATCGGCGGCGGAGAAGCTGCCGGGTGTCGTCAAGGTCGTGCAGCTTGCGCCGACACCGCTGCCGTCCGGTTTCCAGCCGCTCGGCGGCGTGGCCGTCGTCGCGCGCGATACGTGGACGGCGATCCAGGCGCGCGCGCAACTGAAGATCGACTGGAAGCGCGGGCCCAACGCGAACTACGATTCCGCCGCGTATCGCGAGACGCTCGACGCGGCTGCCGCGCAACCGGGTGACGTGATCCGCAACGACGGTGACGCGGCGGCGGCGCTGGCCGGCGCCGCGAAGCGCGTGCGCGCGACGTACTACATCCCGCATCTCGCGCACGCGACGATGGAGCCGCCCGCGGCCGTTGCACGCGTGGCCGACGGCCGCTGCGACGTGTGGACCTGCACGCAGGCGCCGCAGACCACGCGCGACGAGGTCGCGAAGGCGCTCGGGTGGCCGACGGAACGCGTGACGGTCAACGTGACGCTGCTCGGCGGCGGTTTTGGGAGGAAGTCGAAGCCCGACTACGTGGTGGAGGCGGCGCTGCTGTCGAAGGCGGTCGGCGCACCCGTCAAGCTGACGTTCACGCGCGAGGACGACATCGCGCACGACTATTTCCACGCGGTGTCGCTCGAGGCATTCGACGGCGGCATCGATGCATCGGGGAAAGTGGTCGCGTGGCAGCATCGCACGGTCGCCCCGTCGATCCAGTCGACGTTCAGGGCCGGTGTCGTGCATGAGCAGCCGGGCGAGCTCGCGCAGGGCATCGCGGATCTGCCGTTCGCGATTCCGAACGTGCGGATCGAGAATCCGGCCGCGCAAGCGCACACGCGGATCGGCTGGTTCCGCTCGGTCTACAACATCCCGCATGCGTTCGGCATCCAGAGCTTCGTGTCGGAGCTGGCGCACGCGGCCGGTCGCGACCCGAAGGATTTCCTGCTCGACCTGATCGGGCCCGCGCGGCGTTTCGAGCCGCACATCACGGTGAAGAACGCGAACTACGGCGAGGATCCGGCGCTGTATCCGATCGACACCGGCCGGCTGCGGCGCGTGGTCGAGACGGTTGCGCGCGGCGCCGGCTGGGGGCGCAAGCTGCCGAAGGGGCACGGCCTGGGGATCGCCGCGCATCGCAGCTTCGTGTCATACACGGCGGCGGTGTGCGAGGTGCAAGTCGATGCCGACGGCAAGATCACGGTGCCGCGAGTCGACATCGCGATCGACTGCGGCCCGCAGGTCAATCCGGAGCGGGTACGCTCGCAACTCGAGGGCGCGGTGGTGATGGGGCTCGGCATCGCGCTGCACGGCGAGATCACGTTCAAGGACGGCCATCCGGAGCAGAGCAACTTCAACGGCTTCCAGGTGCTGCGGATGAACGAGGCGCCGCGCGAAATCCGCGTGCATCTCGTCGCGCCGGACGATTTCGCGACGCCGCTCGGCGGTGTGGGCGAGCCGGGCCTGCCGCCCGTCGCGCCGGCACTGACCAATGCGATCTTCGCGGCGACCGGCACGCGCATCCGCAGCCTGCCGGTTGCCGATCAGCTCGCGAAGCCGCACGCGGGCTGACGCACACCATTCCCCACGCCGGGCCGCATCGTGCGGCCCGGTGCACATCGACCCCTGAGCAAGGAGCGTGACGTGTCCTCTTCCGAAGTCAGCGTGAAGCAGTCGGTTTCCCCCACCGAATGGGACGCGCGAGTCAACCTGGCGGCGGCTTACCGCCTTACCGCGCTGTTCGGCTGGGACGACCTCGTGTTCACCCATATTTCCGCGCGCGTGCCCGGCCCGGAGCACCACTTCCTGATCAACCCGTACGGGATGATGTTCGACGAGATCACGGCATCGTCGCTGGTGAAGGTCGATCTCGACGGACGCAAGGTGTCCGAATCACCTTACGAGATCAACCCGGCCGGCTTCACCATTCACAGCGCGGTGCATGCGGCCCGCGGCGACGCGCTGTGCGTGATGCATACGCATTCGATCAACGGCGTCGCCGTGTCGGCGCAGGAAGGGGGCTTGCTGCCGCTGTCGCAGCAGTCGCTCGGCGTGCTGGCGTCGCTCGGGTATCACGACTACGAGGGCATTGCGCTCAACGAGGGCGAGAAGGCGCGCCTCGTGCACGACCTCGGCGCCAACACGAACCTGATGCTGCGCAACCACGGCCTGCTGACCGTCGGCGCGACGCCCGCAGACGCATTCGTCGCGATGTACTTCTTCGAAGCGGCCTGCATGATCCAGGTTCGCGCGCAGGCGGGCGGTTCGGCGTTGTTGCCGATCGGCCAGCCGATTCTCGACGGCATCAAGCAGCAGATCGCCGCGGTGACGCGCGGGATGGGCGCCGGGGTGCTCGTCTGGCCCGGCTTGCTGCGCCGGCTCGATCGGCGCAATCCCGGTTACGCGGACTAGCGGATCCATCGTTGTCGTTTTAGAACGACCGTGCTAAATTCCTGCCAGCACTTTCCGTCACGGAATCCTTCATTCGGCTGACGAAGCCGGCTCCGGGAGGCAGCACGATGAGCTTGTTGATGTCGCGACGCGATCTCGCGTTCCTGCTGTATGACTGGCTCGACGCGGAAGCGCTCGTCGCGCTGCCGCGTTACGCCGAGCACAGTCGCGAGACGTTCGACGCGGTGCTCGACACCAGCGAGCGGATTGCCGAAGACCTGTTCGCGCCGCACGCGGCGCGTGGCGATCGCGAGGAACCGCAGTTCGACGGCGAGCGCGTGACGCTGATCCCCGACGTCGAACCGGCCGTGCGCGCGTTCGCGGACGCCGGGCTGATCGCCGCGGGCCACGACGAAGCGCTCGGCGGCATGCGCTTGCCGAAGCTGGTCGAAGCCGCATCGTTCCTGTTCTTCCAGGCCGCGAACATCGCCACGTCCGCCTATCCGTTCCTGACCGCCGCCAACGCGAACCTGCTCGTCGCGCACGGCAGCCCCGCGCAGATCGACGCATTTGCGCGCCCGGCGCTGGAAGGGCGCTACCTCGGCACCATGTGCCTGTCCGAGCCGCAAGCCGGGTCGTCGCTGTCCGACATCGCGACGCGCGCGGATTTCGAAGGCGACTCGCCGCTCGGCCCGCGCTACCGGCTGACCGGCAACAAGATGTGGATCTCGGGTGGCGAACACGAGCTGACGGAGAACATCGTCCACCTCGTGCTCGCGAAGATTCCCGACGAACATGGCCGGCTGCTGCCCGGCACGCGCGGCATCTCGCTGTTCATCGTGCCCAAGTACCTGCCGGGCGCCGACGGCGCGGCCCTGGGCGAGCACAACGATGTGGTGCTTGCTGGGCTGAACCACAAGATGGGCTACCGCGGCACCACCAACTGCCTGCTGAACTTCGGCGAAGGCACCCGCTACCGCCCGGAAGGGCGCGCAGGCGCGATCGGCTATCTGGTCGGCCAGCCGAACCACGGCCTCGCCTACATGTTCCACATGATGAACGAGGCGCGCATCGGTGTCGGCGCGGGCGCGGTGGCGCTCGGCTACACGGGTTATCTGCACGCGCTCGACTATGCGCGCAACCGGCCGCAAGGGCGCTCGCTCGGGCCGGCGGGCAAGGATGCCGCCGCGCCGCAGGCGCCGATCGTCGACCATCCGGACGTGCGGCGCATGCTGCTCGCGCAGAAGGCCTATGTCGAAGGCGGTCTCGCGCTGATCCTGTATTGCGCGAAGCGGGTCGATGAAGCACGCGCGCACGACGATGCGGACGTGCGCGCTCAATCCACGCGCCTGCTCGACATCCTGACGCCGATCGCGAAAAGCTGGCCGTCGCAGTGGTGTCTCGCGGCGAACGACCTCGCGATCCAGGTGCACGGCGGCTATGGCTACACGCGCGATTACGCGGTCGAGCGGCTCTATCGCGACAATCGTCTCAACCCGATCCACGAAGGCACGCACGGGATCCAGGCACTCGACCTGCTGGGCCGCAAGGTCGCCCAGGACGATGGCGCGCTGCTGCACGCACTTGATGCGCAGATCGGCGCGACCGTCGAACGCGCGCGAGCGCTTGGTGCCGAGCCGCGCGAGCAGGCCGGTGCGCTGGCGCGGCGCTGGGCGCGGCTGGTCGACGTCACGCGGCAACTCGGCGCGATCGGCGATCCGCAGGTGCGGCTCGCGAACGCGAGCGTCTATCTGGAAGCGTTCGGCCATCTCGTCGTGGCGTGGCTGTGGCTCGACGTGACGCTCGCCGCGCACGGGCACGCCGACGATTTCCACGACGGCAAGCGTGCGGCGGCCCGCTATTTCTTCAACTGGGAACTGCCGAAAGTGGATGCGCAGCTCGATCTGCTCGCGCGCGTCGACACGACGACGCTCGACATGCGCGACGCGTGGTTCTGATCATGGCTTCACCGACATTCCGGAATGCAGACGATGTCGTGGATGCCGATTCCGTCGGCTACCGCGCATTCGCAGTGAACCGGCCGCGCGGGCGCGCCCCGCAGGATGACATGATGCGCGGCCACGCCGCTCAAGGAGAGAGACGAACATGAAAGCCCTGTTGTGTACCGCATTCGGCCCGATCGACAGCTTGCGCATCGAGGACGTGGCGATTCCCGAGCCGGCCGCGGGCCAGGTCCGGGTTCAGGTGAAGGCCGCGTCGCTCAATTTCCCCGACGCGCTGATCGTCCAGGGGTTGTACCAGGTGAAGCCGGCGCTGCCGTTTTCGCCGGGCGCCGAATTTGCCGGCGTGATCGACGCGGTGGGCGAGGGCGTGACCGCGTGGCAGCCGGGGGATGCGGTGGTCGCGTTCACCGGGCACGGCGGCTTTGCGCAGCAGTGCGTGGCCGACGTGCACCAGATTGCCGCGCTGCCGCCGGGCATGACATTCGAGCAGGGCGCGGCGCTCGTGCTCGCGTACGGCACGTCGCTGCACGCGTTGCAGCAGCGCGCGCGGCTGCAAGCAGGCGAGACGTTGCTCGTACTGGGCGCGGCGGGCGGCGTTGGCCTCGCCGCGATCGAGATCGCGAAGGCGCTCGGCGCGCGCGTGATCGCGGCGGCGTCGAGTGCGGACAAGCTGGCGCTGTGCCGTGAAGCGGGCGCCGACGAGACGATCGACTATGCGACCGAAGACCTGCGCCGCCGCGTCGACGAATTGACCGGCGGCCGCGGTGCGGACGTCGTCTACGATCCGGTGGGCGGTGCCTACAGCGAAGCGGCGTTGCGCGCGACCGCGTGGCGCGGCCGGTTCCTCGTGGTCGGCTTCGCGGCCGGCGAAATTCCGAAGCTCGCGCTGAACCTGGCGCTGCTCAAGGAGCGCGACATTCTGGGCGTGTTCTGGGGCGATGCGGTGCGCCACGATCCGAAGCAGCATGTCGCGAACATGCGCCTGCTGGCCGAATGGTTCGCGGCCGGCAAGGTACGACCCGCGATCACCGAGCGCGTGTCGCTGGCCGATGCGGCCGATGCGATCGCGCGGATGGCCAACCGGCAGGTGAAGGGCAAGGTGGTGATCCTGCCGGACGCGTGACCGGCTTTCCGCGCGCGGCGTGCCGCGTTCCGGCACACGCCGCGCGGCTGCGGTTCGGCGCGCGTGCGCGTTACGCGATCTGCTGCGGAAGGGCCGCGACCCGCTGCCCGAGCGCACGATGCTGATCGGCCGCGAAGTGAACGCCTTCGCGTGCGAACCGCGCCAGTACGCCGGCACGCGTCATCAGGCGTGTGCCGTGCGTGTTCGAATCGCCGTAGCAGAGCACGGTTTCTCCGCCAATCGTTCAGTCTTTCGGCAAGCGCAGCACGTCGAGCGCATGCTGCGAGAATTCGACCCAGAACCGCTCGTTCGCGATGCCGGCCTGCAGGACCAGATGCTGAAGGCGCTTCGTGCGGGAATCGGCGTCTTCCGAAAAATCGCGCGCCTCGATCTGCAGATACAGGTCGAGCTTCTCCTGGTGCAGCGCGATACGCCGCCTGATTTCATCCTCGAGGCCGGCCGGGCCGAGCACCGCTTCCGCACGCAGGCGCACCATCAGCGCCTCGCGCAACGGCGTCGGATCTTCCGGTTCGGCGATCCAGCGCCGTAACTCCTTCTTGCCGGCCGGCAGGATCCGGTATGCGCGCTTGCGGCCGCGCCCCGATTCGGCCGGCAGCGATTCGATCCATCCCGTTTCCTCGAGACGCCCCAGCTCGCGATAGATCTGCTGGTGCGTCGCCTGCCAGAAATAGCCGATCGAGCGATCGAAGCGGTCGGCGAGTTCGGAGCCGGAACCCGGGCGTTCGGCGAGGGCGGTGAGGAGTGCGTGGGGCAGGGACATGTCGGATCGGAGGAGGCCGCGGAATGAACCGCATCTTGCCATATCGGGGCCACAGTACAAGGTGACGGATGTGTTTATGCAACGGGTTGCATAAACGAGCATGGTGAACTACCATCTGTGCAACTTGTTGCATAAAAATGGAGACACCCCATGACATCGCGTTATCCGCATCTGACGACCCCGCTCGAGCTCGGCTTCACGTCGCTCAGGAACCGAGTGCTGATGGGGTCGATGCATGTCGGTCTCGAGGAAGCGCCGAACGGCTTCGAGCGGATGGCAGCGTTCTATGCGGAGCGTGCGCGCGGCGAGGCTGGCCTGATCGTCACGGGCGGCTTCGCGCCGAACGAGCGGGGCCGTCCGGCACCCGGGGGCGCGATGCTGACGACCGAGGCGGAAGCCGAGCGTCATCGTGTCGTGACGCGCGCGGTGCACGCGGAGGGCGGCAAGATCGCGCTGCAGATCCTGCATTTCGGGCGCTACGCGTATCACCCGGCGCTCGCCGCGCCGAGCGCGCTGAAGGCGCCGATCAACCCGTTCACGCCGCATGCGCTGACGAGCGATGAAGTCGACGAGACGATCGCCGATTTCGTCCGATGTGCGGCGCTCGCGCAGCATGCGGGTTATGACGGCGTCGAGATCATGGGATCGGAAGGCTATCTGATCAACGAGTTCATTGCTGCCCGCACGAACCATCGCGACGATGCGTGGGGCGGTGCCTACGAGAACCGCATCCGTTTCCCGGTCGAGATCGTGCGGCGCGTGCGCGAGCGGGTCGGGACGAACTTCATCATCATCTACCGGTTGTCGATGCTCGATCTCGTCGAAGGCGGCTCGACGCTCGATGAAGTGATCCGGCTCGCGCGGGCGATCGAAGCGGCCGGTGCGACGATCATCAATACGGGTATCGGCTGGCACGAGGCGCGCATTCCGACCATCGCGACGAAGGTGCCGCGCGCCGCTTACGCCTGGGTCACGCGGCAGTTGAGGGGCAAGGTCGGCATCCCGCTCGTCGCGACCAACCGGATCAATACGCCGGACGTCGCGGAGCAACTGCTGGCCGACGGCTATTGCGACATGGTGTCGATGGCGCGGCCGTTCCTCGCCGATGCCGAGTTCGTCCGCAAGGCGCGGGAAGGGCGCGCGGACGAAATCAACACGTGCATCGGCTGCAACCAGGCCTGCCTCGACCATACGTTCAGCGGCAGGATCACGTCGTGTCTCGTGAATCCGCGCGCGTGCCATGAAACCGAACTCGTGATTCGCCCGGCGCAGCAGCGCAAGCGGATCGCCGTCGTGGGCGCCGGCCCGGCGGGCCTCGGCTTCGCGGTCACGGCAGCCGAGCGCGGCCATGCGGTGACGCTGTACGAAGCCGGCGCCGAGATCGGCGGCCAGTTCAACATCGCGAAGAAGGTGCCCGGCAAGGAAGAATTCAACGAGACGCTGCGCTATTTCCGCCGGCAGATCGAACTGCGCGGCGTGACGCTCCACCTCAATACGCGCGCGACCGCCGAGCTGCTGCTGCAACACGAATTCGACGAAGTCGTGATCGCGACGGGCATCGTGCCGCGCACGCCGCCGATCGACGGTGTCGGGCATGCGAAGACGCTCGGCTATCTCGACGTGCTGCGCGACGGCAAGGCGGTGGGCCGCAATGTTGCGATCGTCGGCGCCGGCGGGATCGGCTTCGACGTCGCGGAATATCTCGTGCATCGCGCGGGCGCCGGGTACGTCGATGCGGACCGCTTCTTCGCCGAGTGGGGTGTCGACCCGTCGTATGCGAACGCAGGCGGCTTGCGTCATGCGCACCCCGAGCCGGCGGCACGGCAAATCCATCTGCTGCAGCGCAAGGCATCGAAGGTCGGCGACGGGCTCGGCAAGACCACCGGATGGATCCACCGCACGGCGCTGAAGGCGCGCGGTGTCGGGATGTCGTCGGCGGTGACGTACCGGCGTATCGACGACGAAGGATTCCACGTGACGATCGACGGCGTCGAGCAGACGCTGCCGGTGGACAACGTCGTGATCTGCGCGGGACAGGAGCCGCTGCGCGAACTGGCGGAGCAACTGAAGGCCGCCGGGCGCAAGGTCCATGTGATCGGCGGCGCGTACGAAGCGGCCGAGCTCGACGCGAAGCGCGCGATTCACCAGGGCACGACGCTGGCCGCGACCCTTTGAGATTTGAGACCGATTCGTTTCTTTTCCGCCCGACGATACAGGAGTCTTCGATGACGAACGCACCGCTGCATCTTCAACCCGCTGTCGCGCAATCGCTCGACAAGTGGCATGCGATGATCGAACGCAAGGATTTTGGCGCACTGGAGTCGATCGTCCATCCGGACGCCGTGTTCCGTTCGCCGATGGCGTTCAAGCCCTACGGTCCGGCGCCCGCGCTATTGCTGGCGCTGCGCACGGTGATCACGATCCTCCAGGATTTCACCTATTACCGGCAGTTCGTCACCGACGACGGCAAGAGCGTAGTGCTGGAATTCAGCGCGGCCGTCGGCGACAAGGCGCTGAAGGGGATCGACATGATCCGCTTCGACGACGAAGGGCGGATCGTCGAATTCGAGGTCATGATCCGGCCGTTCAATGCGCTGCAGGCGCTCGGCACGGAAATGGGCGCGCGGCTCGCGCAGCAGTTGCCGGCGTTCAAGATCGGCAGCTGAGCGGGGCGATTGCGGGTCGGCCGCCGGCCGCGTTCAGCGTGCGAGTTGTGCCCGCGCGAGCCGGCCCAGGCACCGGACGCCGTCCTCGATACGTTCGTTCCATACATGCCCGGCGCTCAGGCGCAGGCAATGGCGAAAGCGCCGGCTGGCGGAGAAGATGTCGCCCGGCGCGAAGCACACGCCCTGTTCGAGCGCGGCATCGAACAGCGCGCGTGAATCGAATCGCTTCGGCAGTTCGAGCCAGAGCACGAAACCGCCGGCTGGTCGGCTCACTTTCGTGTCGGCCGGAAAGCTGGCCTCGATCGTGCGCGTCATCCGCGCCAGGTTGTCCTCGAACACGCGCCGGATGCGGCGCAAATGCGCATCGTATGCACCGCTCGCGAGGAAGTCGGCCACCGCGACCTGCAGCAACACGGGGCCGCACAGGCTGAGCGCAAGCTTGCGTTCCATCACCTGCTGAGTGCGCGCACCCGCCGCGATCCAGCCGATCCGGTATCCCGGGGCGAGGCTCTTCGAGAACGAACTGCAGTAGATCGTATCGGCACCGCTGTCGAGCGCGCTGAACGGCCTCGGCCGGTCTCGCCCGAAGTGGATGTCGCCGTAGACGTCATCTTCGATCAGCGGCACGCGATGGCGTGCGAGCAGGGCAAGCAGCGCCCGTTTGTCGTCCTCGCTCATCGCGGAGCCGAGCGGATTGCCGAAGCTCGACGACAGCACGCAGGCGGCGATCGATTCCGCTTCGAGCCGCTGCGCGAGCATGCCGAGGTCGACGCCGCGCAGCGGGTCGGTCGGCAACTCCAGCGCCTTCAGTCCCAGTGCCTCCAGCGTATGAAGCAGGCCGAAGTAGGTCGGCGATTCCACCGCAATCGTATCGCCGCGTGTTGCCACGGCATTCAGCGCGAGCGTCAACGCTTCGGTGCAGCCGTTCGTGACGAGGATGTCGTCGGCGGACAGCGGATGCCCGAAGCGCATGGCCCGCCGCGCGATCTCGCGGCGCAGCGCCGGTTCGCCGTAGGGCGCGCAATAGACGTTGTAACGCGTGCCGTGCTGGCGTGCCGCGCGGGCGAGGGCCAGGTCGAGCCGCTTCGATTGCAGCAGCGCCGGATCGGGCACCGCGCATCCGAGCGGCACGAGCGCCGAGTTGGCCGCATGTTCGAGCATCGCGGCGACTGCGCCGCTGATCGACACCGTCGATGCTTTCGCGCGCGAGCGCGAGGCGCTCGGCAACGCAAGCGTGCCGCCACGCGCGGCCGCGACATAGAAGCCCGACTGCGGCCGTGAGATGAGCACGCCGCGATCTTCGAGCAGACGGTATGCCTGCAGCGCGGTGGACACGCTGATGCGCTGCTGTTCGCTGACGGCACGCACGGACGGCAGCCGGGTGCCCGGCGACAGCGTACCGTTCTCGATCATGCCGACGATGAGGTCGGCCAGCTGCCTGTAACGAAATGAAGTCTGCGTGTCCATGGGGTACCAGCGGCAGGGAAGTGTCCGATTATCGGCTGTTCGACGCGATCTCGCCACGCCTGATTGTATCGGTCCAATCGACGGAAAATTGTGGCTGTTATGGTTTTTGGGCGAGCGCTACGATGGCGGTGATTCGATCCATCGATCGGCCATTGCGAGGCTTGCCCATGAAGACGACACAAGCGCATTCCGACATGTGGCGCGGACGATTTCCGTACAACGAAATCATTTCGCTGCTCGACGTGAACCGGACGTTCAACCTGGCGGAGAGCACGTCGCAAGACCTGACGGTCGGCGAACTGCTGGATGTGGCCGGCGTCGAAGCGGTCCGCAACCTGAAGCTCGGCTACAGCCAGTCGGCGGGCGCTGCCGTGCTGCGCGAAGCGATTGCCGAAACCTGCAATGTGCCCGCCGAGCAGATCGTGACGACGCAAGGCACCGCGCTCGGGCTGTTTCTGCTGGCCTATGAAGTGTGCCGGCCCGGCGACGAGGCCGTGCTGGCGACACCCTGCTTTCCACCGAGTCGAGACTGCCTGGTCGGTGCCGGCGCAACGGTGCGTGAAGTGCGGCTGTCGTTCGAGAATGGCTACCGGCTGGACCTCGAGCAGTTCGACGCGCGCCTGTCGTCGAAGACGCGGCTGGTCAGCATCGCGTCCCCGCAGAATCCGGGCGGCGTGCAGGCATCGCGCGCGGAGATCGATGCATTGCTGGCGTTGATGGCGCAACGGTGCCCGGACGCGATACTGTTCATCGACGAGACCTATCGCGAAGCAAGCTATGGCGATGCCGCCGTGGCGGCCAGTTTCGCGGGTGTCGATCCACGCATCGTCACGGGTTCGTCGGTGTCGAAAGCGCTGGGCGCACCCGGTCTGCGGACCGGATGGCTCACGGTGGCCGATGCCGGGCTTCGGGCGCGTCTGCTCGTCGCGAAGCTGAATACGGTGATCTCGGGTTCGGTGCTCGACGAGACGCTGGCCACGACCGTGCTACGCCACCGCGAACACGTGCTCGCGCCCCGACGCCGGCTGCTTGCGGGCGCGCTCGAAATCGTGTCGGGCTGGTGCGAACGCGAGCGTGCGCGGGTCGAGTGGGTGCGGCCCGATGCGGGCGCACTGTGCTGCATGCGGTTGCGTCAGGATGCGTTCGACGAGCCGGCCGTGTCGCGCTTCTGGCAGCGGTTGCCGGATCACGACGTGCAGCTCGCATCAGGCACGTGGTTCGGCGAAAGCAGCCGCGTGTTCAGGCTCGGGTTCGGCTATCTTCCGCTGGAGCGGCTGCCGCCTGCGTTGACGGCGCTGTCTCGGGCGATGGATGCAGCGGTTGCATGAATCGGGTGCCCGGCGTTCGGGCGCGACGAACATCAATGAACGTCAGGAGTGACGCCATGAAGGTAAGGATTGCGTACATCGAGGAACCGCCGTTCTACTGGACGGCAGAAGACGGTACCGTGACCGGTGCGGATGTCGAGGTGGCCGAGGTGGTGCTGCGCGCGATCGGCGTGACGGAAATCGAATATCACCCGACGTCGTTCGAGGCACTGCTGCCGGGCGTGCGGGCCGGGCGCTGGGACATGAACGTGCCGATCTTCGTGACGGCCGAACGCGCGCGGCACGTGACCTTCAGCGTCCCGGTGTGGGTGATCGGCGACGGCTTCGTGCTGCAGGCCGGCAATCCGAAGCAGTTGACGAGCTACGCGGCCATCGCGGCGCGCAGCGATGCGCGGCTGGCGTGCGTGACCGACCAGGTGCAGATCGATTCGGCCAAGGCGGCCGGCGTGCGCGACGGGCAGATCGTCATCCTCAAGGATCAACCAGACGCAGTGGCTGCGTTGCTTGCAGGGCAGGTCGACGCGTTCGCGAGCACCGCGATCGGGGCCCGCGCGGTCGCCGACACGGACACGCGACTGGAGGCCGTCTCGCACGAGCGGGGTGCGGGTGAGGCCGCGCCCGTTGGCGGATTTTCGTTCAGCCAGAACAGCGATGCGCTCGTGCAGGCCGTGAACGCAAAGCTGCGCGAGTATCTCGGCTCGGCCGATCATCGCGAACGGATGGCGAAGTACGGTTTCACGCATGCGGAAATCGACGGCGCGCTGGAGAACGGCGGCGCGACGTCGTAATGCCGCACGCGGTGCCAGCCGTTCGCACGGTCGACACCGCATGCGTGATCACGCAGCCGCAGCCTGCGCGAACCGCTCGACGAACCAGTCGCACACGAACGCGGTTCGCTCGGATGCGTGGTTGTAGATCGTGTGCTCACCGTCCGGCCAGACCTTGAGTGTCGCCTCGCCGGACGTCGCCGCATCGAGGAACGGCTGCTGATCGTCGAGCCGGATCAGCGGATCTTCACCGCCGTGCAGCACCAGCAGCGGGCATGCGATGCGGTCGCGTTCGGACGAGAAGCTCATCCGCGCGAAATTCGCCGCGACCGCATCGGGACCGTCGTTGCCGAGCATGGCCGCGGCCTGTTCGACGAACGTGCGGAACGGCAGCAGCGTCGGCGCCGCGAGTGCGCCGTTCACGCAGCAGGCGGCGATCCGTCGGTCGCTCGCAGCGGTCGATGCGGCCCACAACCCGCCGATGCTGTTCCCCCAGATGCCGATCGGCCCGGGCGCGCGGTCGGCGACCGCATCGACGAAGCGCCGGTATGCGGCGTTCATGTCGACGTCGACGAAGATCCGCTGTTCGAGCCGCGTCTCGCCCTGGCCCGGCCCCTCGGCGAGCAGCGTGGCGATGCCGCGCGCCGCAAGCGCGCGTGCGATCGGCCAGTACGCGAAGCCCCAGCCGCTCTGGCCGCCGAAGAGTATGACGGTGCCGCGTACGCGCTCGGTCGGCTGCCGGACCAGCCAGCCGATCAGATGGGCATCGCCGAACGGCACTTCGACGCGTTCGATGCGCTTGTCGGACCAGCGCGCGAGGCCGTGCGACGCGTCGACGAGCCGTGCATAGAGCGCGTGCTTGCGCGGCACATCGTGGTTGAATGCCATCTGCGCAAACAGCAGGTTCGCGATGGCCATCGCCTGCGCGTCGGCGGCCGTGACCAGGTGGCCGGCTTCCGCCGCCTGCGCGGCGCGCGCGAGCTGCGCGTCGGCCAGCGCTTCGGCCGCGACGTCCCACGGTTCGCCCGTGGATGTGCGCGCGTGCAGTGCCATTGCGTCCGCATAGTCCATTCCGCAGTCGAGCAGGCGCGTGACGGGCATCGCGCGCTGCAGGGACAGCGCGAACGGTGACAGTTCGGTCGTCATGCGTAGGTTTCCTTTACGATGCGTGAGTGACGGCCGCCGGGGCCGCGGACGGATCGGTCGACGCGGCGGACCAGTGCAGCTTGTCGCGGAGTGCATCGACGAGCGCGCCGAGGTCGCGCAGCTTGGCCACCGAACCGAACACGATGAAATCGGGCCGCGCGATATACGCGCCGATCCCGTGCGCCTGCATGAACGCTTGCTGCTCGCCGTCGAGATCGACCACGGCATCCGGGGCGCTCACGTCGTCGGACAGCACGGCCACGCGACAGCCGAGCCGCGCGAGGAACGCACGCTGCGCGTCGTCGAGGTAGCGGGAAGGGTGTTCGCGCGTGACGAGCTGGAATCCCCGGCCGACCACATCGTCGAAACGGCCCTCGGCTGCGCCGCGGCGTACGCGCCCCTGCGGCGCGGGCGCGCCGGTCGTCGGCTGGCGCGTGCCGTCGGCTTCGTCGTGCAGGATGCCGTGGTCGAGCTTCGGGAACGGCGGCATCGGCGGCATGTTGCCGGAGCGGAACGCCGCGTCGCGCTCGGCAACCTTGCGCGGATCGTCCTCGTTGACGACTTGCCCGAGAAACAGCGACATCTGCGTGATCGCGGTCACGTGCGGGCGGCGCTCGGCTTCGAACGTGTCGAGCAGGTCTGCGGAGGCGCGCCCGGTCAGCACCAGGTCGAGCTTCCACGCGAGGTTGATGCCGTCGCGCATGCCGGAGCATGCGCCTTGTCCCATGTACGGCATCATCGTGTGCGCCGCATCGCCCGCGAGCAGCACGCGGCCGGTGCGCCAGCGTTCGGCCATGCGCGTCTCGAACGTATAGACGACGTGGCGCAGCAGCTTCAGGTCGTCCGGGCCGAAGCCGTAGTGGTCGTTGAGCCACTTCCAGCCGGCTTCTTCCGTTTCCCATTCGGCGGTCGATTCGTTCGGCAGCACGCGCAGCTCGAAGCGCGTGCGCTTCGTGCCGATCGGCATGTGCATGTACGCGCGATCCGGATCGCAGTAGATCGTCGTGCGCGCGCAGCTTTCGCCGAGATCGCGCTTGTTCTCCGAATCGAGGTTGAGCCAGCGCTCGTTGTAGCCGAAATCGGATCGTTCGATGCCGAGCGTGCGGCGCACGAAGCTGTTCGCGCCGTCGGCGCCGATTACGTAGCGGGCGCGAATGGCGCGCGGCTTGCCGGTCCATTGCGCGCCCTGGCTGCCGCGCGCCGGATGCGCGGTCAGCGTCACGCCGTCGTCGTCCTGCAGCAGCGTGTCGACTTCCCAGCCGCGCAGGATCGTCACATTCTTGAAGGTGCTGGCGCGCGCATCGATCGCGTCCTCGATGTCGGGCTGGTAGATCGAGATGTGCGCGGGATAGCCGCACGCGCGGCCGGTCCAGTTCAGTTCGAGCAGCAGGTCGCCGTTCGCATCGCAGTAATGGTAGGTGTCGACGGCTTTCGCATTGCGCAGCGCGTGATCGACGTCGGCACTCGCCTGCACGATGCGTGCGGTTTCGCCGTCGATGTGCGTGAGGCGCGGCAGGCCGTACGGCGTCGGCCAGCGTTCGAGGACGATCACGCGATGGCCGGCGCGGCCCAGCATCGATGCGGCGACGAGGCCGGTCGGGCCGTAGCCGACGATGGCGACGTCACAGTGTTCGACGGAGATGTCGCCGTGGGCGCTCGATTCGGTATTCATGTGGTGTGTCTCCATGACGGTTTCGTTTGTTGGTCTGTCGTGTGGCCGGCTCAGCGCGCGGTCGTACCGGGCAGGTTGCCGTCGAACGCGTCCTGCAGCAGCGCGCGCAGGCCGTCGCGTTCGATCGGGCGCGGGTTCCAGTACGGATTGGCGGCCGCGAGATCAGCCGCGCGATCGAGGTCGGCTTCCTGCATGCCGATCGCCTTCAACGAGACCGGCGCGCCGTTGTCGAGCGCCAGGGCGTAGAGGCCGCGGGCCGCGTCGTTCGTGCCGATCGCGCGGGCGATCCGCTGCATCGCGTCCGGCGCATGTGCGGCGTTGTACGCGAGTGCATGCGGCAGCACGACGGTGTGGGTCGGCGCGTGCGGCAGGTTGAAGCTGCCGCCGAGCGTGTGACAGAGCTTGTGGTGCAGCGCCATGCCGACGTTGCCGAGCACCATGCCGCACAGCCACGCGCCATGGAGCGCGTCGCTGCGCGCGTCGAGATCGGCCGGGTCGCGCCGCACGCCGGGCAGGCCGCGGGCGAGCGCGCGAATGCCTTCTTCGGCCACGAGGCTCATCACCGGATTCGCGTTGTTCGCGTAGAGGCCTTCCGCTGCGTGCGCGATCGCATTGAGGCCGCTCGTCACGGACAGCTCGACGGGCAGCGTGACGGTGAGGGCGGGATCGTAGATCACCGTCTTCGGCAACACGCGTGCGTCGGAGCCCGTGCGCTTGAGGCCGCCTTCGGTGAGGCCGTAGATCGGCGTCATCTCGCTGCCGGCGTACGTCGTCGGTATCGCGAGGATCGGCAGGCTGCTTTCGAGCGCGATCGCCTTGCCGAGGCCGATCGTCGAACCGCCGCCGATCGCGATCGCGCAATCCGCATCGCGCGACCTGGCGAACGCCTGCGCATCGCGGGCGATCTCGATCGGCACGTGCATCGTCGCGCGATCGTACAGCCCGGCCGCGCGCGCACCGAGCCGCTCGACGATGCGTTGCGCGAGGTCGCGCTGCTCCGGCGTGCAGAGCACGATCGCGCGTTGCGCGCCCAGTTCCAGCACTTCGCGTTCGAGATGCTCGAGGCTGCCTGCGCCGAAGATCACGCGGGCGGGGCGGGCCTGGTAAATGAAATTCATGTCGTCGTTACTCCGTTGCGTAGTCGACCTGATGGCGCGCGATGCGCAGGCCCGTCAGTGCATCGCGTACACGTGTGTGTTCCGGATGCGTCGCGTATCCGTCGAGTGCTTCGCGCGACTCGAATTCGGCGACGAGAATCAGGTCGCACGCGTAATCGGCCGCGCTGAAATCCGCACCGACTTCGAGGTGCGTCATGCCCGGAATCCGGCCGCGCAGGCTTTCGAAGGCGGTCTTGACGGTGGTGCGTGCCACCGCGCGCTCGGGTTCGGTCGCGCCGGCGACGTTCCACATCACGACGTGGCGGATCATGCGGCGCGCTCCGCGGGATTGAGCACGAAGTCGTAATCGAGCGTGTAGAACGGCGTGTCCATGCGCGATCCGTCCGGCGCGATGCCGGGCGCGTGCCGGACCCAGTCGGCGACGAGCGTCGACCGTACGCCGAACACCGCATCGGAGTCGAGATAGCGGTCGCCGTCGCGGAACACGTGCGTGATCAGCGTTTCGTAGCCGGGCGCCTCGATCATGAAGTGCAGGTGCGCGGGGCGCCACGGATGACGGCCGAGCGCGTCGAGCATCGCGCCGACGGGGCCGTCGTGCGGAATCGGATACGGCTCGGCGAGGATCGAGCGGAATGCGTAGCGGCCGTCGGCATCGGTGCGCAGCCGGCCGCGCGCGCGGTGCGTGACCGAGCCGTCGTCGGCCGGAAGCTGCACGTCGTAGTGCCCGTCCTCGTCGGCTTGCCAGACTTCCAGCGACGCATGCGCGATCGGCAGGCCGTCGATGCCGCGCACGTGGCCCGACACGAAGCACGGCTCGCCGCAGGCGCCGTTCGCGATGTCGTCGAACATCCCGAAGGCGCGGCTGCCTTCGACGTAGAACGGGCCGAACACGGTCGCCTCCGTGCAGCCGGCCGGCTTCGCGTGATTCTGCGCGGTGACGAGGGTCGACAGCCCGAGCACGTCGGACAGCAGGATGAACTCCTGGCGCTTGTCGTCGGTGAGGTGGCCCACGGCCGTCAGGAAGCCGATCGCGCTTTGCCATTCGGCCTCGGTGAGCTTCGTCTCCCGGGCAAACGAGTGCAGGTGCTGGACGAGGCTGGTCATCACCGTGCGCAACCGCTCGTCGCGACAGCCGCCCAGCGACGCGATCACGGCCTGTGTGATGGTGTCTTCGTTGAGATTGCGCATAGGGGGTGTCTCCTGATGTCGTTGGATAGCGCGTTGACGTAACATTAATTCCTCCTTGGGCCGTAAAAAAGAGGGTTTGGAGGAGTTTTGTTCTCCGCCAGGTGGAAGAATCGAACGCATGGACAAGTGGACGCAGATCGAATTTTTCGTGCAGGTCGCCGAACTGGGCAGCCTGTCGAAGGCCGCCGAGCGGCTCGGGATGTCGAGCGCGGCGGCGAGCCGCTGCCTGAACGCGCTGGAGGAGCGGCTGGGGGCGCGGCTCGTCGAGCGCACCACGCGGCGCCTGTGGCTGACCGACGCCGGGCATGAATACCACCGGCGTTGTGTCGCGATCCTGATGGAACTGTCGGAGGCCGATGCGGCGGTCAACGAGGCGAGCGTCAACCCGGCCGGCACGCTGCGCGTGACGGCGTCGGTCTCGTTCGCGTCGATCTATATCGCGCCCGCGTTGCCGGAGTTTCACCGGCGCTACCCGAACCTGAACGTGCAGATCGTCGCGGCGAACCGCTATCCGGATTTCATCGAGGCCGGCATCGACGTGGCGATCCGCACGCGCGAGCATGAAGCGGATTCGGGCATCACCGTGCGCAAGCTCGCCGAGACGCGGCGCGTGCTGGCCGCGTCGCCCGGGTATCTGGCGAAGCACGGCGCGCCGGCGACGCCCGATGCGCTGTGCGATCACCGGTTGCTGGTCTACAACCTCGCGAACGATCCGTACGTGCTGCATTTCCGCCACGGCGCGAAGAAGCAGTCGGTCACGATCAAGAGCGTGCTCGATGCGAACGAAGGGCAGGTGATCCGTGCCGCGGCGCTCGCGGGGCTCGGCATCCTGATCCAGCCGCTCTACATCATTCACGACGATATCGTCGCGGGGAAGCTGGTGCCGGTGCTCACCGACTGGCAACTGCCGGCGCTCACCGTCAACATCGCGTACCAGAGCCGCCGTCACCAGCCGGCGAAGATCCGCGTGTTCACCGAGTTCCTGATCGAGCGCGTCGAACGCCTCAGGTTCGCACGCAAGTGGAAGGAAGTCGGCCGCTGATTGCAGGCCGGCGCTGTACCGTCGCGTATTCAGCTATCCGTTCGGCGTCGACACGGTCCTGAAGCAGTTCACCGACGATACGCAGGACGGTGTCAAGGTCGGGTCGGACGGCTTTCGTGGGCGCGCTCGCTTACCGGCGCGGCCGGCTCGAATCGGACCGGCTGCTGCTCGCCGGCGTCTCGGTGTCGTTCATGATGGCCGCGTTCGGCAACCTGCTGCTGTATCTGGGCGACCAGCGCGCCGCGTCCTCCGTGCTGTTCTGGATGCTCGGCGGTGTCGCGCTGCTGCGCCGCCGCTGAGCGGCGCGCCGGTCAGGCGAGGGCGGCCGCGGCGCCGCCTGCCCCGCGCTTCATTGCCGCGGGAGGGCCATGCCGGTGCTGCTGCCGAACGCGTCGGCATGCGCGAGGGGCGCCGGCAAGTCGAAAAGATTGTCCGGCAGCGCCAGCGCGGGCAGCGTGATCACGAAGCGGGCGCCGCCGAGCGGTGAATCCTCGAGCCGCACGTCACCACCGTGCACCTGCGCGACGCGCCGCACGATCGCGAGCCCGAGCCCGAAGCCGCCGGTCTGCCGGTCGCGGCTGGAGTCGAGCCGCTGGAACGGTTCGAACACGCGGGCGCGTTCGGCGGCCGGAATGCCGGGGCCATCGTCGTCGACGCTCAACACGAGCGCGCCGGACGCATTGCGCTCGGCGGCGAGCAGCACCGTGCGCGACGCATAACGCGCGCCGTTGCGGATCAGGTTCAGCAATGCGCGGGCGACCAGCTTCGGGTCGCATACGTGGGTCGCGGGCGCGTCGAGGGCGGACACGTCGAGCGAGATGCCGCGATCGACGATGTCGTTCGCGACGTTGCCGGCGACGCTGTCGATCAGCGCATCGACGACGACTTCCATCGGCGCGAGCTGGCTGGCACCCTGTTCGAGCCGGCCGATCGTCAGCAGCTCCGTGACGAGCTCGTCGAGTTCGCGCACGTCGCGCCGCAGCGCGTCGCGGCGTTCGCGCATCCGGGCCGTTTCGTCTGGCTCGGCGAGCAGCGCGAGCCCGAATTCGAGCCGCGCGAGCGGCGTCTTCAGTTCGTGCGAGATGCCGTGCATCATTTCACGCTGCTGCTTGATCGACGCCTCGATGCGCTCGGCCATGTCGTTGAACTGTTGCGACAGCTCGTAGATGTTCGACTTGCCGGACAGCTTCACGCGCGTCGACAGCGTCCCGGCGCCGAATGCGCGGGCGGCTTCCTGCAGCCTGCGCAGGTCGCGCCAGTGATAGTGAATCCACAGCACCACCGCGAACAGCGTGCTGAGCGCGAGCAGCATGTACGCATAGATCCTGATGTCGAGGCTGAATGCTTCGATCGGCCGCGCATGCAGCACCGAACCATCCGCGAGCGGCATGTAGTAATCCTTCGCGTCGTAGCTGATCGCGATCAGGCCGGCGTCGAGATCGCGCAGCGGCTCGCCGCTCAATTGGGCGCGGGCGGTGGCCATCGGCATGAAGTCGAACCGTTCGTTGCCGTGTTTCGCGAGCTCGCGCAGCGCCAGCTTGCGCTGCTCGCCCGGATGGCGTTCGAGATAGTCGTTGAGCACGAACGCGTAGGTCGTCAACGCGTCGCGCTCCGCCTGCGCGCTGCGATCGTAGAAGATCCGGTCGAACGACAGCTGGATGAAGATGATCGACGCGGCGACGAACAGGATCACGACGAGGTACAGCCGAATCAATGGGCGGAGCATTTATTCGTCCCACGCGGAAGGGCTGAACAGGTAGCCGCGGCCCCAGATCGTCTTGATCTTGTGCGGCTCCGACGACGCATCCTCGAAGCGGCGGCGCAGCTTCGAGATGCCGGAATCGACCGAGCGGTCGAGCCCGTCGAACTCGATCCCGCGCAACTGCTTCAGGATGTCGTCGCGGCTCAGCACGGTGCCGGCCGCGCGGGCGAGGATCAGCAGCAGGTTGAATTCGGCGGTCTTCAGGTCGACCGGCTCGCCGCGCCACGTGACGGTGCGGTTCGGCGGCGAGATCAACAGTTCGCCGAACACGAGCGCCTCGGGCGCGGCCACCGGCGCTTCCGTGACGGCCGGCTGCGCGCGGCGCAACAGCGCGCGGGCGCGGGCGACCAGCACGCGCGGTTCGATCGGCTTCGTCACGTAGTCGTCCGCGCCGGTCTCGAGGCCCGCGACCTGGTCGTAGACGTCCAGGCGCGCGGTCAGGATCAGCACCGGGACGTTGGTGAACGCGCGGATGCGCCGGCAGACTTCCATCCCGTCGAGGTTCGGCAGCATCAGGTCGAGTATCACGAGGGCCGGCTGGTGCTCGCGCACCGCGGCGACGGCGAGGTCGCCGCGTCGCACGACCGTCACCGTGAATTCATAACCGTCGAGGTATTCGCGGACGAGCTGCGCCAGGCGGTCGTCGTCCTCGATCAGCAGTACGCGGTATTTGAGCGGATCTTCGTTCATGGTCTCGTCAATATGCACGCGCCGTTTCACACCCGGGCAGGCCGGTGCGCGGCGCGGCACGCGAATTCTATCCGGCGCATCGAAGGCCGGGGGAGCGGGGCGACAATCTCGAACAATCGAACACAATTGAGCACAGATTCCCCGAATATTCAGGACAGTCTCGGCGCAGGGCGGCACCTAGACTGCGGGCTTCGTCACTCATATCTCAATATTGTGCGCCCAATGCTCCGCCGCTATCGCTATTGCATGCCGCTCGCCGGCCTGACCCTCGCCGCCGCCGCCCACGCGGAAAACCAGTATTCGCTGTCGCTGGGTGGCGGTATCGCGCCGCGCTACCCGGGCAGCAACCAGTCTCGCGGCGTCGTCGCGCCGGGTTTTTCCGCGAAGTTCGGCAATGGCTTCTTCATCGACAGCACCCAGGGCGCCGGCTACCGGCTGGACCTGCCGCACGGCGCGTTCGTGTCGGCGGCGGTGAGCTACGACGTGGGTCGAGCCGACGAGAACCGCCTCGACATGCCGGGCTCCGACTACCTGAAGGGCATGGGCCGGGTTCCGGGTTCGGTGCTGGTCGGCGTGCGCGCGGGCGTGACGCTGTTCAACGCGGCGGAACTGAGTGTCACGATCGACTCACCCGTGACGCACACGTCGCGCGGCGTGTCGGGGCACGTGGATCTCGCGGTGCCGGTGTTCAAGACCGCGCAGCACGAGATCATCGTGACGGGCACCGTGCATGCAGGCTCGGGGCGCTACACGCAGACGTTCTACGGCGTGACCGATGCGCAGTCGATGACGAGCCGGTTCCGGCCGTACTCGACGCGCGGCGGGATCGACAGCGCGACGATGGCGCTCGCGTGGAACTGGACGCTGTCGCAGCACTGGTCGGTGCTCGCGACCGGCGGTGTGACGCGGCTGCTCGGCCGCTACGGCGACAGCCCGATCGTCCAGTCGCGCAGCAACTACTACGCCATCGCGGGCGCGACCTACAAGTTCTGAGCGAATCGTCGCGGCACGCATCGTGTGGTGCAGCCGGCCTGCACGTGCCGTCACGCCGCGCGGCGTGCGGTAACATGCAGGCGGCTTCGGCGGCAGGCCGAACCCGCGGCCGGGGACACGCGGAATCGGCGTGGCCCGGGCGCGCGGACCGAACATGCATGCCATGCCCGGTGGGCCGGGAGCGCCGTACAGGTTCCGCCGGGCGCAACAGGGAGTATCCGATGAAGAAGACGATCGCGATGATGATGGCGCTGGTTGCGGGCGCAACGTTTGCGGGATGCACGGACATGAAAACGAAGAATGCGACCGCGGGCGGCATGGTGATGAATGGCGAGCCGGCCCGCACGTCGCAGGCCTGCAAGGCGGACGCGGGGCCGGACGACGCGCTGGTCGGCAAGACCGAGGCCGATGCGGCGGCGCAACTGGACGGCTGCCTGTGGCGCGTGCTCGAGCGCGACGGCACGTCATTGCCGGGCACGATGGATTACCGGCAGGAACGCCGCAATCTCGGCATTCGCGACGGCAAGGTGATCTGGGTGCGGCGCGGGTGAGGGGTTGGGCCGGTGGCGGCGAGCGTGCGGGTACACGAGCGCGCGCCGTCGACGTCGCGCTATCTGAACCGGGTGGACGACATGAACGCGCCCGAACTGCCGCCGACCGTGGCGCAATGATCGCCGCGCGACGCGTGCAACCGGCGGTGCGCTACTTCGAGATGTACCACAGCGCGTCCGCGCTGGCGCGCGACGGCTGAGCGGCTGCAGCGGGCACCTGGGCCGGCGCGGGCGGCGGCGTGTTCGACGTGATCGCGGTCGGCAGCGTGGCCGGAATGTTCGCGGTCGACGGCGAGGCCGCCGTGGTTCCCGACGTCGAAGGCGTGTTCACGTACCACAGCGCATCGGCCGACGCCGTGCGTTTTGCCGCGGTCGCGGTCGCTGCCGCCGGATTGGCTGCCGTATTCGTCGCCGTATGCGCCGACTTTTTCGATCCGGCGGCCGCAGCCGCGCCCCCCGTCCCGGCCTGCGCCGTCATCCCGGCGCCATTGCCCGCGCTACGCTGCGCGCGCGCCTCGAACGGCCCGAGCTGGAAGATCAACGTTTGCGCGGGACGCGTCAGGACGGCATACGGAAACTGCAGCTCCCACGACATCAGCACGCGCCCGGACGACGTCTCGGTGAAGATCGCCGGCACGTGCTTCATGTCGCTGAACTGCACGTAGATCCGTGCGCCGTCGTCGAAGACCTGGGTCGGCTTCGCCTGGTCCGCCCCCGTGACCGTCCATCCGAAGTTGTACGAGCCGGCCGGGCCGGCGGGGCCACCCTGCGGCGGCGCAGGCGGCGGAGCCGACGAAATCGTGCGTGGACGCGTGACCTGCTGCGGGGCGGACACGCTCAGGCTCGCGAACGGGTTGTACGCCTGGGCCTGTTGCGGCGGCGTAAAGGACGGTGGAAGGATGGGCATGGGAGTATCCGGCGAATCCGGCATGGTCCGGATTGCATCATAGACCTTGCGGGCATACGCGAGGCGCTTGTCGGGCGAGGCGGAGTTGTACGCGCCGATCGCGTTCCAGTTGGCGCCGAGCTGGCGAATGTTCTGCGACAGGATCCACGCGCCGACATACGCGTTCGTGCAGGCATCGAACAGGCTCTCCCGCGTGATGCCTTCGCGCGCGAGCGTCGGCAGCCAGGTGCTGTTGATCTGCATCAGGCCGATGTCGACCGTGCCGTTCGTGTTGGTGTTGACGGCGCTCGGATTCATGCCCGACTCGACCTGCGCGATGCCGCGCATCAGGCTGACGCTCACGTGCTGGAACGCGGCCGCGTCGTCGAGGCAATCGGCCCGCGCGACGCCGGCGAGCGCGCACGACAGCGCAATCGTCGCGGCGATTTTCAGCGTTGCTCGGCTGATCGAACGGGTGGTCTGACGCGGCATGGCAGGATGGGGCGGAATCCGGCCGCCCGGTGCAAGGAAATTACGCAGACGCGAAGTGTGCCATAGCGCGCACGCAAATAGCTCACGTCAAACTTTCCTTTGCATTTGCCCATGCGTTCGCCACGCATTTTTATCGTGCCTAATCACGCGATTCGGCGAAGCATTATCGGTAAAAATGGCCGGATTTCCACGCGAATACCCGCGTAGCGGCGCTGGCGGAATACTGACGCGTCGCGTCATCGACTCGCGGAAATCGGTGCTGAATCGAACCGGATGGTAATCGCGCGGCAGTCGCTATCCGGGTTGAAAAGGGCGCTGGAAGGGCGACTCGAAAACAACGGCGGCCGAAGCCGCCGTATCGGTGAAAGCGGATTCGACCGGCCGCGCGGCGCGCAGCCGGCCGTCTCGCATCAGAAGCGGTGACGCAGGCCGAGGTTGACCATCGTCTGCGAGCTCGTGCCCGCATAGCCGTACGAACCGATCGACGCCTGTGCGGCCATCGAGCCGCCCTGGCCGTCGCCGGTCTGGCCGCTGGCGTGCTGGTACGCGGCGCTCAGGTAGACGTCGGTGCGCTTCGACAGGGTGTAGTCCGCGCCGGCCGATACCTGGTGATAGGTGGCCGACGTGTCGCCGCCCGAGCGCGTATAGCTGTAGCCGACGCCGACCAGCAATGCGTTCGTTGCCTGGTAGTTCACGAAGCCTTGCCCCGTGTTGTAGTGCTCGTTCGAGCCGAACACCGAGCTGCCGTCGCGGCGGTACTGCGCGTTGCTGTAGCCGACGCCGAACGTGAACGGGCCGACGACGTACTGGCCCGCGATGCGCGCGATGCCGATCGAATGCGCGCTCGCATAGCCGCTGTTGATCGGGCCGTCGAACGTGCCGTCCGACGAGCTGGTCCAGCCGGTGCGCTGCGTGTTCGACGCGGGGCTGTTGGTCGTGTGGAAGTAGCCGCCCGCGACGCTGAACGGCCCGTTGTTGTACGACACGGCGGCCGAATACGAATTCGCGGCGCCGGTGCTGCCGGCGATGCCGCCGAACGAGTACATCGCCGAGAACTGCAGGCCCGCATAGACGGCCGACGTGTACTTCACCGCGTTGTCGACGCGGAAGCTGTTGTCGTAGTTGTCGACGTCGCCTGCCGTCGCGAACACGCTGCCAAGATAGTTGTCGGCGGTGATGCCTTGCACGAGGTCGACGAGCGGATCGTACTGGCGGCCGAACGTGAGCGTGCCGTAGCGGTCGCTCGTCAGGCCGACGAACGCCTGCCGGCCGAACATGCGGCCGCCCTGGCCCATCCGGCCGTTGCTCGGGTCGAAACCGTTCTCGAGCTGGAACAGCGCCTTCAGCCCGCCGCCGAGATCCTCGGTGCCTTTCACGCCCCAGCGGCTGCCGGCCAGGTTGCCCGCGCTGCTGTTGCCGAGCATCCACGCGTTGTCCTTGCCCTGCGCATGGTTCACGTAGGTGATCGACGTGTCGATCACGCCATACAGCGTGACGCTCGACTGCGCATGCGCGACGGGTATCGCCGCGAATGACGCGACGGAAATCAGCGAGAGGGTCGTGCGTTTCATTGTCATCTCCTTGCGCATTGGCTTGTGTGCTTGATCCGGAATGGCAGGAGACTACCGAGGCCGATTAAAACGGCAAAAATGAAATTCTCTTTTGTGGCCTGACGCAGACAGGGATGTCCTCCGATTCCCACGATTGAGGAATTTGAATTGTTGAAAATTACGTATCAATCGATTGACATTTCGCGATTTGGCCATTGCGGCTTGCATATCTCGCGATAATTTCGGGCAATTCACGGAGGAATCGGGATGGCCGGGATATTGTTATCGATCCGTCAAATAATTATTGAATGAATCGAATTGGCCGCGGTGTAGTGAATGTGTTAATTACGCGGCGCGCGCGGCCGGCGACGGCCTCACGGTTGGATGACCGATTTCTCAACATGGGCGCTGCGAGTGTGAAACGTCGTGCGCGTGTCACGCCAGCGTGACCGACGGCGTCGCGCTGCCCGCCGCAGCGCAGCCACCCCCGCGCACCGAAACGCCGGTCGCCGATCCGGTTTTGTATATAATAATCATTCTCATTTACAAAATCGTTGACGCCTGCGCCTCCCGGAACCCGGCCATGTCTGCTGACAAGCTGTCTCTCCATCGAGAAATCGACGCCCTCTACACCGGCCACCACGCGTGGCTGCGCGGCTGGTTGAGCCGGAAGCTCGGTTGCGCGCACCGTGCGGCCGATCTCGCGCACGACACGTTCATGCGCCTGCTTGCGCGCGACGAGCCGATCGGCGCCGACGAGCCGCGCGCGTTCCTGACGACGGTCGCGCAGCGCGTGCTGAGCAACCACTGGCGGCGCGAGCAGATCGAGCGCGCGTATCTCGATGCGCTCGCACTGCGCCCCGAAGCGCACGCGCCGTCGCCGGAGGAGCGGGCCGTCGTGCTCGAGACGCTGCTCGACATCGACCGGCTGCTCGACGGCCTGCCGCTCGCGGCGAAGCGGGCGTTCCTGCTCGCGCAGCTCGACGGGCTCACGCAGGCCGAGATCGCGCGCGAACTCGGCGTGTCGCTGGCGACGGTGAAACGCTATCTCGTGAAGGCCGGCACGCAGTGCTTCTTCGCGATGGCGGCCTGACCGATGGCCGCCCCGGGAGCGCCGGCGGTGCCGCCGCAGGTGGCGCGTCGCGCGGTGGAATGGTGGGTCGACCGGCAGGCCGGCCCCACCGACGAAGCGTTCGATGCCGCGCTCGCGCGTTGGCGCGCCGAGGATCCGGCGCACGATGCGGCATGGCGCCATATCGAGACGATGCAGCGCCGGTTCGGCGGGCTGGCGGCCGGGCTCGACCCGCAAGCCGCGCAGGC